>DASUVB010000276.1:0-12488 GCA_036373835.1 Flavisolibacter sp.
CAGCAACAGGGAACGCCCAATATCCGTGATCAACTTCAGGTTCATTCGGGCTTGATGATGGTTTCATTTGGCCGGAGGCCACTGACAATCTCGACACGCTGGTAGTCCCTGATCCCCGTCACCACCTTCCGCTTGTCCCCATTTTCCAGGATGACGGTGGAATCGTCCGCCAGGTAGTTGCGGGGAATGGTGATGACCCGCTTGCGGTCCTGCAGGATAATATTTGCTTCCGCTGTAAGCCCCGGGTACAGCCGGTCGGGCATTGTTATGAAATCAGCTTCCGCGCTGAAGCTGCGGGTGCGTTCATTCATGTATGGTATCACACGCCGGACGCGTGCCTCAAATACACGGCCCTTGTGACTGTCCATGTTTACCAGTACTTTCTGCCCCGGTTGCACGGCTGCCACATCGTATTCATCGATCTGGAGTTCCAGTATAAAGCTGCCGGCATCCCCGATCACCGCTACCGGCGACTGCGGCCCTACCATCTCCCCGACTTCCTTCAGGATCGTGTACACCCGGCCGGCAGCCTGGCTTCTCACTGTAAAATCACGGAGCATCTCCCGGCTGATCTGCAGGCTCTTTTGTGCCTGGCGCGACGCAAATCCCAGCTGGCGCAACATATCGTTGTAGCGGGATACAGCGGCTTCATAGGTTTTCCGGGAGTTCTGGTACGACAGCTCGCGCTGGTCCAGCTCATTGCGGGTGCCGATCTGCTGTGCCCACAGGTTTCGTTGCCGCTGCAGCAGGATGGAGTCGTTCACCAACCTGTTGCGTGCAATGTCCGCCGATGCACGAAGCTCATTCAATTTATCGCGCTGGGCAGCCAGCGTAGTTTCTTCTGCTGCAATACGTGCATTCTCTGCCGACAGCCTCGATGGCTCATTTGACAGCTGCATTACAGGCTGGCCCTTGCTGACCACGTCACCTTCTGACACGAAGATCTTCTCCACGAGACCACTTGCCTGGGCAAAAACCTCGTACTGGTTGGCGCTTTTCACATGACCTGACGCATACACGGACTCAGTAATATCCTGGACAGAGACATCCAGCGTTTCCTTTTTGGACCCGCACGAAACCGCGAAAAACACCAGGGGAAGAATGACCGAAAATTGTACTACTCCGATTTTCACTGTTGGGACAGTTTACGAATGCATAACAAGTTCTCCAAAAATAACGATCTGCAGGCGGCGCTGTGCTGACCGGCGTCAGGTACCCATGATATTTAGCCATATTCACGCGTATAGTTTGGAACCGCTTTTGCTCGATTTCAGTCGAATTGGCATATATGGAAACGAAAACATTGCCTGCGCGCAGGAAACGGCCTGCCAGGAAGAAAGCGGCTGCTTCAAAGGCGGCAGTAAAAAAAGAAGTGAATAAAGACCTTGCTGCATCGTACAACGAGTTCAGGGAATTTGAGGGACAGCAGTACACCGGAATGAAGATCGGGCGAAGCCATAAATGGTATTACGACGAGGGCGAATGGAAGGAAAAGAAGATCACTCCCGACCTGTGGGAGATCTCGTACGCTGTTACCAAGCGCCGCGCCGGGAAGGCCCCGGAAGGTTCAGGAGTGCCGGTGGGAACAGAATATCACTGGTACATCCTCGCGCATCAGAACGTGCGAAAGCTGAACGCCAATGATTACAGCACCACGCTGACGGGACTGAAATACAAGCTCGCCCATAAGCGACAAGGAAAAATGGAGTACGACAGCGCGCACACAGAAGAAGCGCTTGATCAAGCTGATGCAGGAGCTCATTGCGCAGCTCGAAAAAGAACCGGTGCCGGTATCATTTGAATACAAGTGGAAGATATATCACGGCGAAGCGGTGCCGGTGCCGCAGGCCTGCAACGATGGTGGCTGCAGCGATCTGGATGTTTCACTGAACGACCGGCACATCGGCATCATCAAACGAAGGACACGCAACTGGAAGATCGATGGCGTGAAGGACCAGAAATTCGTGGACGCCATCGGTACAGAGATCGAAAAATGGTATGCGCAATAAAAAAACAGGGACAGTACCATGACCGCCCCTGGATAAATTGACTGGTAAATTTCTAACACTTACCGGAACGACGCCCTTGGTCCACCCGGTTCAAAGATCGCGAGGCCCCTGTCGCGCTGACCATTGGAGAACATGAACATGCAACGGTCGTATGTATAGTCCATATAGTTCATCCACATTTCCAGCGGCTGCCCGCTGCAGGTGCTGGTATGCGTGAACGAAGGACAGCCGTAGTTTGCAGTGTTGTGCGTTGGCGTGTCCCAGACAAAATCATTGCCGCAGGTAGCATCGCCCCAGATGTGGCGGAGGCTCATCCAGTGGCCTACCTCGTGGGTTGCCGTCCGGCCAAGATCATAATTTGAGGCCCATGTGCCACCGGAAACCTTGTTGCGGGATCCGAAAGCGGAATACAGGATCACCACGCCGTCCGTTGACGGGTTGCCACCCGGGAACTGGGCATATCCCAACAGGCCCTGGCCCAGGTTGCACGACCACATGTTCAGGTGATGTGCCGGGTCGATCGGGTCGCTACCGCCCATGCTGGATTTTTTCACGGCATCATTGGTACCCCAGCTTTTTTTATTCGTTTTTTTCCGGATGATGGTGTCGAGCAGGAACTTCACCGGCATGGATGTGAGTTCGTCCTGGAAGTTGGTGGGAACTTTGGAAGCGTCGGCATTTTTTTTCTGGAAATCTTCATTCAGCACATCGATCTGCGACTGCACGCGCGCTAACGAAAGGTTCTGGTCAGCAGCATTATAGATAACGTGAACAGCAACAGGAATGACCAGGGTGTCCGTTACCGCGAGTCCCTTACCCTTCCTGGTAATGACGTTCGTTGTAAATTCCTCGATGGCATCCATGCGCTGGCGCAGGGAGGGATCAGCGGCCATCTGCTGCTGCAGCACTTCCATCGCTGCACACCGGCGTTCACTGATCTCCATTTCTGTTTCCTTTAATTCGGCCGGGGCATCCTGCTTCTGGCAGGAGAATACAAAGAGCATCACCGCAAGGGCGGCCAGGGAGGTCCTTTTCATAATGTGTGTGGTTTGAATTCTAAATATATGCAAAAAGAGTTACCGGTTCAACAGCAGATCACATGCACCCGGTGCACAACCCTTTGTTAATTCAGTGGTGCGCGTCCGGATATTGGGCCGGGAAATAATAATTTGCACCAATGTTGTTTCAAACCCTGCTGGTTACCTTCCTTCTTAGCATTTCACCGTTTGGAGAAGCGCGCGCAGGTATACCTTATGCTGTACTGAATGATGCACATTACCTTGTCGCATTTATTGTCGCAACTGTCGCCAATATCCTGGTTTACCCGTTGTTTATGTGGCTGATCGATCGCTGTAATGAAAGTTTCTGGAACATCCGGCTGTATAAGAAGGCTGTAGTGTGGCTTTCCCGCATGGCTCAAAGAAGCGCGGGGTCCAATATCCGGAAGCATGGCTTCTGGGGGCTGATGGTTTTTGTGATGATCCCCTTACCGGGGACCGGCGCCTACATGGGCACCATTGCCGCTGCCATTTTTAAGATCGAACGCAGGCAGGCGTTCCTTGCGATCAGCCTCGGGGTGTTAATATCATGTATAATAATGGCAGTCGTGAGCCAGCTGGGGCACCTGGGACTCCAGGCGCTTTAATTTTCGCTATCAGTCGTATCGGCCTCGGTGTCCTTTGACTTCTTTTTTTTGAAGATCCCCTTAAGCGCCTCGCCCAGCGTTCTCTTTTTTTCAGGTTCAGGCACGATTACAGTTGTGCTCTTCTCTACGGTCACGGGCTCGCTCCGCTCCGGCTGCTCGATACGCTTTTTAACCGGCTCTTCTTCTTTGACCTGGTTCTGTACCTGCGGCTTTTCCTGCCTGTTATCCGCTACAATTTTGTCGTCGGGCACTACGCTTTCCGACAACAGGGTTTCCTCCACAGGTTCCGGGTTTACTTCTGTCTTAACCGGTGCTTTTTTCGGGACCTGATATGCTGTTGTACCCGAAGTTGAATCCTGCGTGGTATCTGCTACAGGAGGTGCAACCGCAGCAACACCGGGGCTGCCTGTGTTCAGAACAGGCATTCGTGCCGCATTACTTTCGGCATGCACCATTTTGGTAACAACGGGCATTACCTCTTTGGACTGGCTGAGAAATGTTCTGCCACCGTACACGCCAGCACCAACAATGAGCGTGACCATCGCCGCAGCCAGCAATTCGTTCAATGAAAATGTTTTTGTTTTCCGGTGATCAACCAACTGGATGGAATCTTCCTCATCGCGCGTATCCAGGTAGGGGGTATCGCGCTCCGGATCTTCAAATGCCGGTATTGCATACTGTTGTGGCTGGAAAGACATGACACGCTGCCGGAGCTCTTCGGCACGTTTCTCAATTTCGTCTGGAACCGCGGGTGTCTGTTTTTTCGGCCGCTGCACGGGTTTTTCAGCAGGTGAATCTTTTCTTAATTCTTCCAGTTCCCGGGGATACGACCAGGCCAGGCTTTTCCCCTCTACCCACACGAGGTCAGTTTCCCGCAACTGTTGTTGCATTAATTCATCAATTGTATAGGGGCCCGACTCGAAATTGTTGCGCAGCAACCGATAAACCTTTTCCATTTTACACTTTTTAACCACCCACAACAGGCTTGTTGATAATACAGCATTGTATCATATAATTACATACACGAATAACATGCCTGTTTCAGGAAATGTTCATTAAAGTGGAAGCAGGCGCATGCGGTAGGAATTTTTGGCCGTTACGGCCAGTTTCGAGATTAGCCGGTAATTTACGATAATGCCCACAACGGCGCCGATGCCGGGAATCAGCTGCGCCATTTTAGCCAGATCGATATAGTCCCGGTACTCCTGCTGGAATATCCTCCAGTCAAACTGGTGGATATCCTCCGGCAGTGTTTGTTTATACTGCTCCCAGTCCTGCATTTTCAAAAAAACGGACCGGCGGTGCTCGTGGCTGCTGAATGCGAGCTGGAAAATGTGAAGCAGGTACAGCCGCTCCCGGTAATCCCGGGTATCAAAGCCATACTGCACGGCAATATCGAAGAGCAGTTTCAGCTTGATACCCAACAGGATAGGAAAATCAGCAATTCCCAGCAGGATGCCCCCGGCGCCGGTAACCCCGCCCTCCGCGGCTGCCGTGCGCCTGTAGTTCCGTACCGTGGTATCCACCTGTGTTTCTGTCTCTTCCAGGCTTTTCATTACAACCGGCCGGCTGGTAGTATATGTGGCGCCGAACAGCACACCCCGGATCATCTGCTTGATGGTCGAGGTTATGACTTTATGCACCTTTTCAGGGATGTAACTGTTCAGCCGGGTTTGCATGCGTTTCGACAGGTTGTTGAAAAAAGAAGGATGCCGCAGCATGTCGCGCTTCCATTGTTGTAATTCCTGGCGTGCCTTCTGTTCGTATTGCATGTGGAATCCTCCGTTCAAAAGTAGAAATGCCGTGCCAGCTTCCAAAGCCGGCCGGGCAGGTGCCGGAATCATATCTATTGCTATTTTTACAACCGAAAATTTCTTCCATGGAATCAAATCAATCTTATAGAATTGATCCGGGGGAGTTAGAGGATGTCATCTCCGCGATCGAGCGTTTTTATGATATCCGGCTGCCAGGTGCCACTGAACACTTCACGTCGTACCAGCAGCTCCGCGAAGTAATCCTTCAAAAAATTGAAGAAAAGGATCCCTCCCTGGTTACCGGCCAACAGATGTTCTCTGCGGTTCGCAAGGCCATTGTTGCCATTACGGGAGCAGCAGAAGAAAACGTCCAGCCTTCCTCGCCGCTTGCTTCCCTGTTTCCTGTAAACCAGCGGAAAAAAAAGGTACGGCAGCTTGGCAAAGCGCTTGGCGTGAAACTGGACATCCTGACCAACAGCTCTATGTTCCTGGTGGTTATGCTGATCCTGCTGGTGACATCAGCTGCCCTGGTGTTTTTCCATTTTTATGCATTGTACCTGATGGCAGCGTCCGTGGTCGGGATCATACTGGGCCTGTGGTTTGGAAATGATTTTACGGATGATGCACGTACGGTGGCGGATCTTTCGCTGAAGCTGGCATCCGAAACAAGGCTGCGCGCGATCAGGCGGCAGCTTGAATCGCGGCCCCGGATCCGAAAGGAGATCGCCGGCTTTTTTACACGGCGGATGGATGTTCCGGAGACGCGGCTGTCGAAACTGGAATTCCCTGCCTATTTCACAAAGTAGACCTTGCCTTCCACCACACCTTCACGCTTGTTGCTGGTGGCCTTCATCAGGTAATATGACTTTGTGATTTCAAGGATTTTCACGGTCAGAATTTCCTCGTAGTCTATTTCGAGGAGATTACCCTTGCTGTATATTTTCTTTGGCTGTATCGTGTAGGTACAGTCGTCGGTCCAGACGATTTTGAATTCTCCCCGGAACTGGACTTCATCATTCACTTCGGTTTGCAATGATCCCTTGCGGGTGATCAGTGTCGTTCCTCCCTCCGAGACCGTCTTGAACGTACCATTCTTCAACTGGCTGCAGTCACTGGCGGATTGGGCATCTGACACTGTGTACAGGCACAGGGCCAGGATAAAAAGCATGATTTTTTTCATAATAGCGGCAGAGAAAATAGGAATATTTCCCCACATTCTTCCATTATCTGCAGTAATTCGTTAATTTATTCTCCGCAACGAACGAATCAAACCAACGCATGCAACCCAACCACTTTGCAAAGGCAGCGCTTTTGACCGCTGTCCTTGTCCTCACTGGCCTTTCCGCCTGGGAATGGCACCTCCGCAACAAAGGCCTTGAAATTTCTTATGATGATGGTAAAGAACTGTGGGCACATGTACGCGCGAAAGCGTATGCTGATCCCGCGACATCCACGGTCTTCATCGGGTCATCGAGGATCAAGTACGACCTCGATATTTCAACCTGGCGCAAACGCACGGGCCGTGATGCCGTGCAGCTGGCTATAGAAGGCTCATCACCGCTCCCGGTCCTTCATGACCTCGCAAATGATGACAAATTCCGGGGTGACCTGGTGGTAGATGTCACCGAGGGCCTGTTCTTTGCCACCCGGCCCGGGGCAGCCGACGACCCCACACAATTCAAAGATTATTTTTACGACCAGACGCCGGCCCAGCAATTCAGCTGCAACATTCACCGTAGCCTGGAATCCGGTCTCGTATTCCTGGACCGGGATAACTTTTCCATCAATGCCATGCTTGATAAGAACAGGCCCGCCGACCGGCCGGGTGTTTTCAATTTTCCACTGTTCCCGCTGGAGTTCGGCCGCGTGACGATCGGCCGGCAGAACCTGATGACGGATGAATTCCTGGTGGATACCTCGCTTCAGAATATGGTGACCGGCAACTGGCTGTTCTTCCGGAGCATCAATAAAGAACCTCCTGCCAGTGGCGCACGGCTTGATTCCATCATCAACGCTGTAAAAATTTCAGTAGAAAAGATACGCGCCCGCGGCGGAAGCGTTTTGTTTGTACGCACGCCTTCCAGTGGTCCTTTCTGGAAAGGTGAACAGGCCGCATTCCCGCGTGAAAAATACTGGGAACGGCTGCTGAAGGGAACAAACAGCCCCGGCGTGCATTTCGCAGACTATCCCGAAACTGCGGGATTCATTTGCCCCGAATGGTCGCACCTGTCTCCGAAAGATGCCATCACCTACACACTCAGATTTGCCGACATCCTGGAGAACGAGCAGGGATGGTCATTTCGCAGAATGACAGCTTCAAAATAACCAAACAACTCCGACTATGCTTTTCAACTCATACACTTTCATTCTCTTCTTCGTGGTCGTGCTGATCCTGCACAACATGCGTTTCCCCTGGAAGATGAAAAAAGTAAACCTGCTGCTGGCCAGCTACCTTTTTTACGCTGTATGGAATCCGCCCTTCGTGATATTGCTGTGGATCTCCACGCTTGTTGACTTCGTGGTCGGTAAGAAATTGTTTCATGAAGAGAACAGGACACGGCGGAAGGTGCTGCTTGTTATCAGCCTCGCCGTAAACCTGGGAATGCTGGGATTTTTCAAATATGGTGCGTTCCTGATGGAGAACTTTGTGTTGCTAATGTCGGCGATCGGGATTGAGTACCAGGCGGCACCACCGGATATCATCCTCCCGGTGGGCATATCGTTCTATACATTCCAGACATTATCCTACACCCTGGATATGTATCGTAAACAGGGCCAGCCTGAAAGCTCCCTGTTGGATTTTTCACTTTTTGTGACATTCTTCCCGCAACTCGTGGCAGGGCCCATTGTACGACCCGGCCAGCTGATCCCGCAATTCAAAACGCCGCACCGTGCTACTTCCGAGCAGTTCATGCATGGCCTGTTCCTGCTGACACTGGGCCTTTTCATGAAAGTTGTTCTTGCCGATATCATGCTTTCAAAATCCGCGGATACTGTATTTGGCACCGGGAGGGTGCTGTTACCGCTGGATGCGTGGCTTGGTGTGCTGGCGTTTTCAGGACAGATCTTTTTTGATTTCGCCGGGTATTCGACGTGTGCCATCGGTATTGCCGCATGCCTTGGCTTTACGCTGCCCGATAACTTCAAATACCCGTACGCAGCAGCCGGCTTCTCCGATTTCTGGAGGCGATGGCATATCACGCTTTCCACGTGGCTCCGCGACTACCTGTACATCCCGCTGGGCGGCAACAGGAAGTCAGAGGCACGTACCTATATCAACCTGATGATAACAATGCTGCTCGGTGGCTTGTGGCACGGCGCTTCCTGGACGTTCGTGGTGTGGGGTGCGCTGCACGGGACATATCTCGCCGTGGAAAGAATGTTCCGGCCGCGAAAGGTGCCGGGGAACGTTGAACCCGACCATGCGCCGGAAATCACGCTGTTGCAACCTGCTACGCAGACGGTCACTGCATCATTCGTTCCTTCATTCCTGTACCGAAGGACGGTCCGCCGTTTTTTGCTGGTGTTGCTGACCTTTTTCCTGGTGAACGTGACATGGGTGTTTTTCCGGGCGCAGGATTTTCCAACAGCATGGCGCCTGCTTACGTCGATGTTCGGCTACCAGCAGGGAGGCGAGGCCATTCTGCCCACGCTGGCCATGATCAAGGTGAGCGTGGTGATCGGGCTGATGGTGCTCGTGCACTGGCTGATGCGTAATACGAGCGTTCTCGCGGTAGCACGACGGACCCCGTCATGGGCCGTGGCAATTGTATGGAGCATCATGATCATGGCACTCCTTCTCAGCCAGGAAAGCAGCAGCTCATTTATTTATTTCCAGTTCTGACCCGCCCGTAAGCCTGCGGAACCACCCGTGTACTTTATTGCGGCAGCACTGGAAATCTTGGTAACTTATATCACCTTAAAACTCCTTATATGAAACCGGCTGCAATCATCTGTGCACTGCTGTTCTGTGCAACGGCAGGCCATTCACAATTAGTGCTGATTCCCGAAGCGGGATTGGAAAAAACGAACACCTTCATTACCGCAAACGGGCAGGAGACCCTCGATCCTGCGGGGACCCTCAACCAGCTTCGTGCTGCGCTCAGGCTCCAGTACCAGTTCAGGAAAGGTCATGGTGTGTACCTGGCATTAGGCACCAGCCCTTCGGTAACCCAATATTCATTCCCTTCCGCGTCCACACCTGCCAGCAACTTCAAAACAGAAACCAGCGACATCAAGTACCAGATCCAGGGCGGCTACCAGTTCGCGTTCAAACCTTTCAGCCTTGGTGCGCCTGCCGCACCGCGTACTGAACAACGGTCTTCTTCCGGGAGCAGCTGCAGCAAAACTTACAAGAGTCATTGCGGTTCGAAAAGCGCGTCTGCGCGCCGTCAGCCAATGAACGTGCGCCTGGTCCCGTCAGTTGGCATGGCATTCCGCCCGGCTGAATCCGGGATGGCGGTTTCTTCAACCGGCTATTCGTATGCTGCTGGTAACTGGACGACTGCAGTTGTACCGGCACTCGCTATGGAACTGGGCCGGGGAAAGCGAAGCTTTGCAAGGCTGAATATTTCGTATACCAGGGGATTGAACAGTCAAAGCGAGACCGTCCAGGGCGTCGAGAACAGCAAGCCGGTGAGTTCCGTTCTGGAATCGTCCTCATCGTCGTGGGGTATTACGCTGGGCGTTCCATTCCAGCTTACAAAAGCCAGGAAAGCAGTGAAAACAAAAAGTTGCGAATCATACCGCATCAAGGTTAAAAAGACGTGCGGCAGCGGTACGCTCAACTAACTTCCGCGCGATCCGCCGGTAAGACCTTTTTTGTTAACCCCTCCGGAAGCAGGCTTTGAACCGCCTTTGCTGATGAACTTGGACTGGGTTGCACTTTTCTGTTGCTTATTGTTTGATTTTTTATCGCCCTTTTTATTCTGTTGGTTGAGAAGACCCATAGTGCTCTTTTGCTTTCAAATGTAACAAATCCATGCACATACAGCCTCCCGTTCGTCACACACGGCGGTGATGAGCGGGGGGGTACCGGGCAGGTCTTCGGACTGCACCAGTACCATGCAAACAACCGCATCATTAGAGACATCCAGGTATGAAACCTGCAAAACGGATGAATCCAGCCACCCGGATGATCAAACTACGATGTATATCTACGCGTCCGGCGGAACATATTGATGTTTCTTTACGTATGAGCTAGGACGCGGGAAAAAAAGCCCCTATTTTTCGGATTACAGGGAATTACCATTATGACGACATAGCGGTCAACCCTGATCCAAAACTACTCTTATGAAAACGTACCCGGCAGCCAGGTTGCTCACGATGCTGTTCGTGTTGCTTACCTCACAAACGGTTACCGCCCAATTCAGCGCCAGCGGCTCACAATCCGGCACGATATCCACTACATCCACCACCCAGGGCTTCGACTGGGTGAACCCGGGAAATATTTCCAGTGCGGATAATGTGCTCGCCACATGTTCCATTACCGGGGCCAATAAGCCCAGCTTCCACCTGGATGCGAAAAACTGGGGCTTCCAGACATCCACAACGGGTCAGCCCAACTACATTCCCGCAGACGCCACCATTAACGGTATAGAAGTATATGTGAAGATGAAGAAGTCCGGCATTGGTTCCGTGAAGGATAACAGGATCATCCTGCTCAAGGCAGGTGCGGAAGCAGGGACCAACAAGGCAAGAGGCGGAACGGCGTGGCCGGTGAATGCAACTGAAACCAGGTTCGGATCCAGCATCGATGCGTGGGGAACCACGTGGACAGCTGCTGATTTCGTCAATGCAGGATTCGGCGTGCGCATATCAGCACGTTCGAAGGGTTCACGCGATGTGCAGGCGGAAATAGATCACATCCGAATCATAATCTACTTCAACCAAACCTACTTCTATTCGAAATCTTCAGGTAACCTGGAGCTGACTGCAACGTGGGGCCGCAACACGGACGGCACCGGTACCGCGCCTGTGGCATTTTCAACAAACGGCCAGGTATTCTTTTTACAAAACCGTGTTTCCGCCGCGCTTACTGACGCACTGGCAATTTCGGGCACCGCTTCAAAACTGGTAGTTGGGAATGGAACTACCTCAACCTCTTTCACCGTGCCTGCCGAATTCAGTTATACCGGTATCGTTGACGTTGCGGCAGCGTCAACGCTGATACTGAATAATACGGCAATACCCACTTTGGGATCCATAGCAGACAACACAACCGTGCAGTATACCGCTGCCGGCGACCAGCCAGTTCAGGAAGCCACGTACTACAACCTTACTGTTTCCGGATCCGGTGTGAAACTGTTGCAGGCGGGACTCACAGGGATCACTGTTATTAACAACGTTCTTTCTGTTGCTTCGGGCAGCACGCTTGACAATGGCAGCTACCAGGTGCAGGTCTATGGTGCAGCTTCAGGGATCAGCAATAACGGGGTCGCTACAGGAACAGGCAGGTACGTATATGCCCTGACAGACGTGAACACCAGTATTTCCGGGACGGGCGCGTATTCCAACCTGGAAGTGGATTTCACGACGACCGCAGCGGCGAGGACACTGACATTATCCGGTGCAACAACAATTACCGGCACCTTGTATCTGACAGATGGCATATTATCAAATGGCACGATGCTGACCATGAACGCGGGGAGCAGGATCTTCCTGAATGACGGCACGCTGGGAGCATCGGTCAGCTCAAGTTCGGGGTACGACGTGACCTATGGAACGTTTACCGGCACATCGAAGTCCACTTCACACGAGCTTTCAGGAAACCTGCGTCATGTTACTGTCGAAGCAGGTGCGGCGCAGACGATCGTCCTTAACCGTGACCTGGTCCTCTCCGGCGACCTGTTGCTGTCGGGAGGGACCCTGGATCCCACAACAACCCCCTACCACATAATGCTGGCGGGAAACTTTACAAATAATGCACTACTGACATACAGGAATCACACGCTTACGCTGAACGGCAGCGCTACGCAGCACATCAGCGGCACGGGCGCGCAGTATTTCTTCAACCTGGCTATGAACGGTGTCGCGGCGTTGCTGCAGGTACCGGTAACTGTGCAGAACAACCTGGCACTT
>DASUVB010000277.1:0-6251 GCA_036373835.1 Flavisolibacter sp.
TAAATAATGCCATCGATCCGCCGGAGGTACGTGTCGCGATTCACTTTCAGGTTGGTTGCACCCACACGCTGCTGCCATTCGGTGGCAGCTCTTGCTACGGCGACATTTCGGTCACCCGGGTCAGGGTGCGTGGAAAGGAACGGGGGTAGTTCCGCAGCCTGCGTTCCTGCAGTCTGCCGTTTCAGGGTTATAAAGAAATCCGCCATTTCACGGGCATCATAACCAATCTTCGTGGAGTATTCCACGCCGAGGTTGTCAGATTCCCGTTCGGCATCACGTCCATATTTCAGCATCAACAGTCCCAGGCCTGCTGATGCGGCCTCTGCGAACTGGGCGAGGTTCGGTACAAAAACGACGCCTGCGATCAGGCCGATCTGCGCCAGCGTCTGGTTTCTCTGTTGCTCAACAGAGTGGCGGGCTGCCACGTGACCGATCTCGTGACCGAGTACACCAGCCATTTCCGCCTCGTTATTGAAGTACGCCATGATACCCCGGGTGAAATAAACATAGCCCCCCGGGACCGCAAACGCATTGATCGCTTCGGAGTTCAGAACCCGGAAAGTATAGTCAAGGTTAGGACGATGTGATATGGCTGCCATTTTGCGGCCTTCCTCGCGGACGAAGCGCTGCAGTGCGGAATCTTCATATAGCCCGAACTGCGCGACGATCTGCGGATCGGCTTCGCGTCCCATGGCGATCTCCTGTGCTTCCGACATGAAAACAAGCTGGTTTTTACCGGTTACAGGGTTCCTTGCACAGGAGTGGATGAATACAATAGCGGCTGTAAGAAGACTGATCGCAAATATATTCTTCATGATTCATTGATTTAGCTGTGAATAAGGCTGATCGAACCTCCGCAGTTCTGCAAAATTGATACCAGCCGTGGGGGTGATCGCCTGCTGGTGTACGGCGCACTCTCGGGACCAGGTAGGACAGCAGGTCATATTTTTTGTAATTTATCAATGTGAAACTTGTCATGTTCCTTATAGATGCCATTTTCTGGATATGGATATTTATTGTTCCTGCCGGGATCTGTGCATTTGGAGGATTCCTGTTGCACAATGCATCCCATCATTATCTCCCTTTTTCAATCCTGATCACGCTGGCAGGAGCGGTTGCAGGCTTTTTTCTTGCGGAATACATCAGGAAAAAATATGGCCTCGCCGACTTTTTTGGAAAATTGCTGTCGACACCGGAGCTGGATCATGAGCGTGATAAATAGATTACGATTCTCCGGTGCCACGTGCACAAAACAGGCTCCTC
This sequence comes from Flavisolibacter sp., assembly GCA_036373835.1. GTDB lineage: Bacteria > Bacteroidota > Bacteroidia > Chitinophagales > Chitinophagaceae > Flavisolibacter. The sequence continues at coordinate 1,264 of DASUVB010000277.1, forward strand.
GCGGAGCCTGGATTACAAACTTTTCAGGAAACATCTTTCCGGGCTGACCGGCGTGTTCCGGATGCCTGGCCACCTTTGCGACCGGCTTCCCTGGCTTCATCGCGGCTCCATTCATGGGCAACCCCCTGTTTGTGGGCGGCACGGCCTCCTTCGCTGGCAATCCTGCGCTGCTTGTCAGGGTCCATGGCTGCAAAGCCACGCCTTGATTTCTTGTTTTCCATACTATCACTGTTTTTTGAATGGTGTTGAGTCATAATGTTGGGCACTGAGTACCCTTACTGACCTGCTGAAAACATAGTGCCGGGTTTGATCATCGCGGGTTAAACGGAAATCAGCTTATCAAGGCAGGATGGTCTTGTATTTTTGCGGAGAGCCCTCTACAGCACTGCCGGGTTTGAGGAAGGTCCACACGCCATCAAAACAGACATGAACATCCTAATTTGCATGTAGAATAATAGTCGCTTCCAGATGCAAAAAGGCAGGAACATCGTTGCTCCTGCCGTCCATTCACATGAATATTTATGCCTTCGTTATTCCGTTTTAATTACCTGTTGCCTGGTGATAATTTCTCCCTGCCGTATCTCCAGGAGGTAAATGCCTGCCTGTAATTGCTGGCCGAATGTAACCGTTACTCCCGGCTGCACCTGGTTTTTGTGTGCCACCTGGCGTCCGGTAACATCGAACAGGCGCATTTGAACGGGTTGCAGTGTATTCGACGCCTGTACCAGTAACTGGAATTGTTCTCCGGAAGGATTCGGATAAACTGCCGCTGTCAGCACATTGTTGTGTAAAGTACCGGTGATCTCCCTCATATTCCGGTTATGCGCCACCGTTACCGTTGTAGTGCGACTGGTGGAATTGCCCTGCCCATCCGTACAGGTTACCGTTATGGTGTAAATCCTGCCGTTTCCTTCACCGCTTCTTTCGGCGCGAAGCTGGACCGCCTGGTTCCCTGTAATGATCCAGTCGGGACTGGTCATGTCCGAGGATGACGTAACAGGTTCGTTGCTGGTGACGGAGAGGTTGCAGCTTACCGCAGCAGGGAAGTTGTCGGAGCTGGTGTACGACACGCTTACGTGTTGCATTTTATGGTTCGGTGGCCACATGCTGGTGATGCCCGGAACGGGTACCGACACCACGGGTGGCAGGATATCCGTAACGACGATCTGCGCCCTGATCTCACCGCCTGGCAGCAATGTGGTATGGATATTCGAATACCACAATCCTGAAAGCAGGTGCACTTCCTGTGTGTTGTTCAGTGTATTTGTAGCCTGGTAGAAACCCGACATCACGCCGGTCGGGAAGCCCGTATGGGCAACGGCAACCCCTGCGCCCACGCCGACCGCTGCTGGTCCGTGGAAATGTGCGGCTGTTGTTGGAGCCGTTAATCCGCTGAAGATGATACTGTACGAGATTTCATTGGTGGAATGATTAAAGGTCCCGATGATCGTTCCTGTACCCGGGGAACTATTTGGTGGTACTTCCTGCGTTCCGCTGTAGGTACCTTTTAACGGCGACGAAACAGAAGGATCTCCCAGTATGACCTGGGCCCGGATCTCGCCTGACGGAATAGCGGTAGAGTGAATATTGGAGTACCAGAGGCTGTTTTTCAGGTCGGCTTCCTGTGCCTCGGTCAAAACCTGTGACATGGTGTACACGCCGGACGTAACACCCGTTGGACATCCCGTATGTGCCAGCACAACCCCTGCCGGAACGCCCATGGCCGCAGGACCGTGGAAGTGCGCAGCCGTTGTGGGTGCCGTCAGTCCTGAGAAAATGATCGTGTAGCTGATGGTGTTCGTTACATCGTTATAGGTACCCGCGATGGCACCCCTGCCCGGGGAACCATTCGGTGGCACCTCCTGTGTTCCGCTGTATGTATTGTAGAAGGGATAGATCGTAGCGCTTGCGGGGACCATGATCAACATAGTCAACAGGAGCAGAAAATAATTCTTTGACGTGTGTGTAAAGATCTTTTTCATACCGTAAATTTTTTGGTTACGGTTCTTCAATCGGAATCAATCATGGGTAGGGAAGGGCAGGAAATGGCGGTGGTACCGGTAAGATTAAATACGGTGGAAATAAAAAATGGTTGGTAGTCCGTTACAACATGTGATAAGAGAAGACCTTTTCGGTGGTCTCGATTACTTCTGCTTCAAAACGGGTAACAGCGATCTGGATTTCTTCGTCGGAGAACCTGCCGGTGAGCGTCAGGTTATTGGTATTCATCAGGTAGCCGCTGCGGATTTGCCTGGAGAACATGGCCATATTGATAAGACATTGGAATTTCAGGGTTCGCTTGTCCATATGGGGGGTATTTACCTGTCTATAAATCTACACTAAAATATCCGCGTTGCAACTTTGCCGATGAGCTTAAACCCTTCTTTTACAATTATTCACAGTGCTGGAGAACCCTTGCTGGTTCAGCGTTTCGTACGTTATGCCGATTTATCCACAGCGCACCTGTCCGTTTTCGGACGGGCTGTACGCTTCTGGCACCATGCTTGCTTTACGGAATATGGGTATTGGGAATTACTTTGATAGTCTACAAAATACCCTTGCAGTTGTAGGTATTTACATGTTTTCAACTGTATCAGGCAGCCCGCGCTGCCTGTTTTTTTGGTATTGATTCGAAAAAAAGGCAGCTGCTGCTGCCTCTACTCATTATCCAACTTATCCTGGAATCCTGTCACCGGGACCGGTATGTGCCGGCCCGCTGGGATGATCTTCCCTTTCGCGCGATTCAATAGCCCGCCCTAATTCATCCAGCAGAACCTGCTGTTCTGTGCTGCCCGACCAGTGCCGCACGCCACGTACAAGAATCAACTCCTCCGGTGGCGTTCGATCACCACTGCCTTCATATTTTTCCAGGCGAGCCTGGTAGAGACCTGTACTTTCAGGGGATACGGAATAATGGGCAACTCCTCCGTCATACGCTACAACTGCTTTCAACTCCATGATGTTGGTATTATCACGTTGAATAAGCCTCAAACAATGTACCTTAAAATTTAAACAGGAAGCCAGCCGGACGATTCGTCCAGTTGAGGACATAGTTGCCCATGGATTATCAGGTTCAGAAGCTAAAGAAGCCCGATGGAAGCGAGACGGGAACATTCATGAGGAAGGGCAGGTGTTTTCCAGCGGATTTTACTATGGGCGCCGGTGCCCCGGGTTTGGAATATGTAATGTTTTTTGGTACAGGTGCCTTAGTGCCAGAGACATCTTTCAAAATAAAAGCCATTAAAACAACAGTCACTACCAAAAGCTCAACGATTCTCACAACGCGCATACGACAGGGGGTTTGATGATCTGCGTTGAATTTTTGCAATACTTATGCCACGGCTAATCAGCACAACCGTTGATGCATAGCGATGCATTGTACACCTGGATCATTTCGACCTTCTCCCGCAGCACCTGCCTCGCCTGCTTGCGCCTGCTGATCCCGTTCGGGTTCACGTATATCAGTGTTGGATAAAAAAGGAAAATTTCCAGGTAAGGCTTTTCGTGGAATGTATAGACTGCCATGTACCGGAAACCGTGCCGGTTGGCTGGTTCTATCCGCACTTTGTGACGATGATCTTTCAATAGTGACACGAAATCACGGGAGGGCTTTTCAAGGTAGGATTCCAGGTCAAGCTTTGCAAGTGACTCAACAAACGGATCGTCGAAGTTGCTGACGATCCCGGTTCCCAGTGTGTCAGGTTGTGTCGACGCCACGGAATCTATGCCCACACTCACCGAATCCTGCCGCGCAGTGGTGTCAACCTGGGCAAATAGCTGCACACAGGAAAGCAGGCAGAAGCTTACTGCAGCATAAATACGCATCATATACTGCACAATGGAATTTTTATGCCAGAGGTTGGCTGGTCCGTTGCCGGTTACTGCCGGCGTGCCTGCAGGTCGAGTTCAATATTCACTTTCTCAGAAATGAATTTATCACCCAGCGTCTTGTCATTCCCGTAGTTCATTTTCCACTCCGTCCGGTCGATGTCAAAATTTCCCTTTGCCCGGAGCGTATTGTCGTCCAGGTCAATGCGGGCTGGGAATGTGATGTTCTTCGTTACATCGCGGAGCGTAAAGTTTCCGCTCACCAGATAATTGGCTCCCCCAACGATGGAGGTATCTTTTTCAGAAGGACGATACGGTTGTACACCTGTGATCTCGAATCGGGCTGTCCGGAATTTGTTTGCATCGAAAAAGTCACCGCTCATCAGGTGCGGCCGCAGTTTTTTGTCGAACATCTCACCCTTCTGTTCAAGTTCGAGGGACTGGATATTTATGATAAAATCACCGGCGGTAATGTCATTACCGGCAACAGACACGTTACCGCCCGACAGGCGAAAAGTCCCCGGGTGGTTCTTCCCTACACCATGACCTGTAAAGCGAATACGCGATGCAGCAGTATCTACGGTAAACCGGGTGCCTTTTGCTTCCGATGCACGCTGTTCGGCGGTGATGGTTGCTTTATCCCCTTCAGGCGCATTGGAGCAGGCGTTCATGACAGGTGTTGCGACGATCGCGATGATCACGGCAGTATTGAACAGGTTCTTCATAATATTTTTAATGGATGTAAATCAAAAACCATGCATCATACACATCGTCACCCGTTATTTAGCAGGGTCATCCTGCTGCGTGGGTGTCAGTCAAACGGAAATGCGGCATTTGAGCGGCCGCGTCCGTTATCGTCTGCTTTCAGATCCCCGAGATAGTTCTTGCATTCGGGGCATTCCACCTGCTGTACGGCGGACACGCCATAAAAATCGATGATATGCGATTCATTTCCTTTGCCGCTCCAGCCACATGCATCGCATTTCAGGCTGGTGTCGGGGAAATCTCGTTCCTGGAATACACGGCTCATATACTTTAATTAAGTTGCAGGATCATTCATAATCTGTTGTGCGATCTGTTTTTTCAGGTTGACTTCGTCAACATTTCCTGAGCTCCTGATGTCGTAACACGGCTGAACGGTCTGTGACTGGTTGTGCAAT
>DASUVB010000278.1:0-3057 GCA_036373835.1 Flavisolibacter sp.
AGCACCTCCTCCTGCACCCGGATCAGCGGGAGCTTTATGATCCGCTCGGAACCAGCGATGTCAACAGAGATATCCTGCTGGCACAGCAGCCTGAATTTATTAGCGATGTTTTCCAAAGCCTGGCTGTCGGTGGCATTACTGATCTTGGGTTGCACCGAGTTGGTGATCACGAGCCACGCATTTTCCAGCCGGATATGGACGAAGAGCGGGTGATCCCTGCTGGCAGTATTTTCAGTCAGTGCGTTTTCGAGGATCATCTGCAGCGTCAGCGGCGGGATCATAAAACCTTCATCGTCCCGCGCATCGATCTTCAGGTGAAGTCCCTCGTTGTGGCGGGACTTGAGCAGGTAATAATAAGACCTGGTAAAAGACAATTCCGTATGCAGCGCCACAAGCTGCTCTTCGTGGTTGCGCAGCAGGTAGCGATATACCTTGCTCATGTGATCCAGGAATTCCTCTGCCTGGTCCGCATTTTCATGGATCAGGCATGACAGGGTATTGAGACTGTTGAACAGGAAATGCGGGTTCATCTGGCTTTTCAGCCCCAGCAGCTGGCTGTGCAGGTATTCTTTTTTCAGTTGTTCGGTTTCACGAACCGTTGCCTTGTAGCGCTCGAAACGGTATACTCCTTCGTTGAGAAAAGTGAGAAAAACGTTGGCAATTACGAGGGCCAGGAAACACTTGTTGAAATCGGTTTCGCTGAAGCGGTACCCCAGGAAGCCGGTGAATTCGTACGCGCGCAGCAGCAATGAAATATACACCGCCGACATCAGGATAAAAACGGGTATCACGATCGCCAGGCGCGTGGGCAGCTGGTGATCCAGTGGAAAACGCTCGCGGAAAGAGATCGCAACCGCGCCGTACACAATAAACGCCACCGAAAGGAACAGGAAGGTAACGATGGTCGCAGGCAGAAAGTAAGAAAAACGGTTAAAATAAGTACTGTCCCACGTGATGTAATTCAGGATCACGGACAGGGGCAGCATGGTGGATATAAGGATGGGAATATCCTTCCCGGTATACTGCGGTATGTTGATCCTGAGTGACACGGATAACAAATTAAGGCCAAACCTTCAAACAGCGGAGCGAGGTCTTGCCAGCCGCCGGTAAGATAACATGAATTGCTAAAAATCAGGAATGAGATGTATGCGCATTTATTGTAATGCCTGTCAGTGGCGCGTCTTCATCATCTGGTCGTTAAAGGCCTGTGACCCGTTCTTTGGGATCGAAAGCGATTTCCATTCTGACTTCCTGATCCAGCGACCGATATACACGATCTGCCCCACGTGATAGCTGTAGTGGGCTACCTGGCGGTTGATGGCATCCAGTACCGTCAGGGGCTGGTTTCGGATCGTGACCGTCTTCAGCAGGTCATTCTCGCCGATCTGCTCCAGCGCTTCCAGGAACACCTGCCACCCCTCGTTCCACATCTGTCGAAGCGATGCGCCATCAGTCGCGGGGTCCTCGAATTCGTCATCGCGCCTGCGCCAGGGCTTTTCACCATCCTCGGACATAAAATTGGTCCAGCGGCTGAGCATATTTCCGTGCATGTGCCTGATGATAATGGCGATGCTGTTCGCTTCGGGATCGGGGCGGAAATGCAATTCTTCATCATTGAGCTGCTCAAAGGTGCGGTCACCCAGCAGCTTGTATTCTTTCAGTCTCCTCGTCATGGTGTCGAGGTATTCGCCGGCTATTGTCATGATCGTTTTATTAGATCAAAATTAGCATATGTCATGGTGAAGCACCCTGCATCAAAACCCCGCTGCGGCGTCATCGCCCCGCTTGTCACCTACGGCCTCGATAGCGCCTGTGGGAAAAATGCGGATCACTTCCGTCCTGCCGATGGAGCTTCGCTCAACCACTTTGTAGCCCATCTTCTCCAGCGTTTTCCTTGTGGCCTGTGGGAAATCCTTTTCAATATCAACCTGGTCAGGCAGCCACTGATGGTGAAATTTCGGCTGGTTGACGGCATCCTCCGTGGACAGTCCGAAATCGATGATGTTCACGATGGTTTGAAACACAGATGTGATGATGGTGGTACCCCCGGGCGTGCCGATCACCAGGGACGGCCTGCCTTCGTGCAGTACGATCGTTGGCGTCATGGAACTCAGCATGCGCTTTCCGGGGACGATCGCGTTGGCTTCCCCGCCAATAGCTCCGTACAGATTCGGCACACCGGGCTTGATGCTGAAATCATCCATTTCATCATTCAGGAAAAAGCCAGCCCCGCCCACGACTGTCTTGCTTCCATATGAATTGTTCAGGGTAGTGGTCACGGCAACGGCATTTCCATCCTTATCGTAAATGGAGATATGCGTGGTCTGTTCCTTTTCTTTTCGCGGGAGCCTGCCCGCCTGTACCAGGTCACTGTTCCCTGCAGTATCCTGAACATAGTCGGCCATGCGCGCACGGAGGTAAGACTCACTGGTGAGCGTATCAACAGGTACGTCGTAAAAATCTGCGTCGCCGAGGTGAACGGCACGATCTGCGAAAGCACGCCGTTCCACTTCTGTCATGAGTTGTACAGCCGCGGGCGAAAGAAAACCATGCGATGCAAGCGGACGGTCCTCCACCATTTTAAGCATCTGGTGCAGCATGATGCCACCACTGCTCGGCAGCGGCATCGAAACGACCTGGTACCCTTTGTATGAAAATACCTGGGGAATGCGCCAGGCAGCTTTGTATTTTGCCAGGTCTCCGCGGGTGAGGATGCCGTCACCCCGTTTCATTTCGGCCTCGATCAGCTCCGCGGTGCGTCCGGCGTAGAAGCCATCGCGTCCCTTATCGCGGATCCTTTTCAATGTCGCGGCCAGGTCTTTTTGCACCAGCGTATCGCCCTCTTTCCATGGATGCGCTTTCTGGAATGCGGTGACCGTTGTATTATACACGTTTAATTCGTCCTGGATCGCGTTCAGGGAGCGCGCCTGCTGTGCGGTGATGACAAAACCATGTTCCGCCAGTTCGATCGCCGGTTGCACCAGCCGTGAAAAAGGAAGCTTTGCATAGGCCATCGTTTCAAAAAGGCCCGCAACCGTTCCGGGTACACCTGCCGAC
>DASUVB010000279.1:0-8671 GCA_036373835.1 Flavisolibacter sp.
TAAGGTTAAGGTTAAGGTTAAGGTTAAGGTTAAGGTTAAGGTTAAGGTTAAGGTTAAGGTTAAGGTTAAGGTTAAGGTTAAGTATCCATCCTTCCTGCAAACAGTAAACTGCGAACAGCAAACGTCAAAGACAAATCTGCGATCGTCAGATTTGCGATCCCACGATTCACTCGCAAGCCTGCTTAGAGATCATATCCCTGCCGGCGTTCCATGCGTTTTTTCGCAAGGAAACGGTCCAGCAGCATCAGGCCCAGGATGACGTTCATCATCATGAAAATGTTCATCAGCGTATTGTCGAACATGCGCGAAAAATCGATCCGGCCGAGGTCAACCCCCAATGCACTTTCCGAATCGCCCGCAACGGTCCAGTCGATCTGCGCGATGCCATATACCAGGAAGCCTGCAAGCATGGTGAGAAAGAAAATGCCGATGCCCCAGATGATCTTGTTATTCAGGTATTTTTTTGCCGAAGGGGTGATCTGGAGCTTCGCGATCTCTTCCATCACGCTGCGCGTAAAGCGCATGGAGGGTTCCTCCAGTTCGGCACTGCCCAGCATCTGGTTGATCTGCAGCAGCTCGTTATATTTTGCACGCCACGCAGCCTGCTCCGACAACAGTGTGTCAATAAGCCGGCGCTCTGGTTCGGTTGCGCGACCATCAATGTAATCCCAGAGCCTCAATTCCATTTCCTGCAGGTTGTCCATAACGTAGTTTTAAAAAATGTCCCTGATCTCGTGGCTGAAGTGTTTTTCCATTTTGTCCTTCAGCCTTGTTCTTGCGCGGTGCAACTGCACCTTCACCGCATTGGTTTCCTTTCCGAGGATCTGCGCGATCTCTTCCAGGCTTTGCTCCCCTTTGTAAAAGAGCGTAATGATATTCGCATCATCCGGTGACAGCATCGCGATGGCCTCGTTCACCATCTGGATCCTGCTTTTGCGCTCGACCTGGTTGGCCGACATGCCGCTGTCCACCGATTCCGCCGCTTCAAAAACATGGTCTTTGTCCAGCGACTGCACCTCCAGCTTTTTGCGGCGCAGCGCCGTCAGGCAGCTTGTCGTGGTGATCGTATACAGCCAGGTGCTGAATTTCGACGCGCCCCTGAAATCGGCCAGCGACCGGTAGGCCTTGATGAAAACATCCTGCGCCACCTCCTCCGCGTCCTCCCGCGCCGCCAGGTACCGTAAGCTGATCGTGAACACGAAGCTGCGGTACCGGTCCACCAGGATGGAAAAGGCCTGTGTATCACCTTTCAGGACCCGGCTGATCAATTCCCGCTCGTCGGTTTCAGTGTGCATTCGGTTGTTAGACTATTATAAGTGACTGCTGGTTACATATAAAGATAACAGATGTTCCAGCCACGGCATATTACCCGTCCCCCAGAGGCTGGCCATGAATTTTAAGGGGAGCTGTAACCTGCCGGGACAGCGCGTAGTCCTATTCCTGTAAACCATTTAAATTTAAACCGCTGTAACCTGCTTCCGCCGGCTGCAGTCATACAAAAAACACAATTATGCAAGGCGCTGAAATTCTGGTTCCCATCACCATCTTCGCTGGCGGTTTCGCCATGATCTTTGGCATCGTTTACCTGAAAACAAGGGAAAACCTGGCAATGCTCGAGAAAGGCTTCAACCCAAAGCAGCACGCTAACAGGCCGGCGCCCTTTCGCAGCCTGAAGACGGGCTTGCTATTCCTGGGGGCAGGCCTGGGCCTGCTGATCGCTTACATTATCGATACCAACATGGTTTCGCGGCATCATGATAATCCACCGCTGTATTTTGCCCTGATCGCCATTGGCGGAGGATTGGGACTGATCGCGTCGTATTCCATTGAGAAGAAGGAGTGGATGAGCAACCGCGGTCCTAATGATTTGAATCCCTGATCACCGGGCCAGGATCTCCCTGGCCTTTTTTACCGCGGGGTCGTACAGGTTATACACCTCGTAGAAGCCCTGCGTTCTCCACTTCAGCCGCGCCAGGTAGGCCTTGATCCGCTGCTGGATGTTGCGCTTGTCATTTTCCGGGATATTCTGCAGGTTGATGCTGTCCTTCCACGCGTACACCACCAGTTGTTCCCAGGCATCCTCCAGGTCATGGAATTTCCCCGCCAGTTCCGCCGGGGTGCGGTACTGCTGGAAGCGTCCCAGGTTATCGATGTAGTATTTGTAGACGAAATTGTTGAACCGGCCATCCAGGTACAGCCGCGTGACGCTTTTGGTGAACATGCTGGTGTCCAGCGGAACGAAAACATCCGGCATGATACCCCCGCCGCCATAAACCGTTCGTCCACCTTTCGTTTTGAAGACCTGGTCTTTTGACAGGCGAATAGAGTCGGCCGAATACATTTCCCCGTTCTCATACCGGTGGATCAGCTCCTCCATATAGATCTTCCTGCCGTCCTGGTAAGGCCGCTGGATGCTGCGGCCGGAAGGCGTATAATAGCGGGCCACCGTAAGCCGTATGGCGGATCCGTCGCTTAAACCATACTGTTCCTGGACAAGACCCTTTCCGAAGGTGCGCCGCCCGATGATGGTGCCGCGATCCCAGTCCTGGAGCGCGCCTGCGACGATCTCGCTGGCGCTGGCGGTCATTTCATTGACCAGCACCACCAGCTTGCCTTTCTCGAAAATACCGTCCTTGCTGGCCTTGTATTCCTGCTTTGGAATATTGGTTCCCTGTGTATACACCACCAGCTTTTTGTCGTCCAGGAACTCGTCCGCAATGCTGACGGCCTGTGAAATGAAGCCTCCTCCGTTATCGCGAAGGTCGAGGATGAGCTTCTGCATTCCTGATTTCTTCAGGTTCTCCATGGCCTCCATGAACTCCTGGTAGGTGGTTTCGGAGAATTTGCTGAGCTTGATAAAGCCGGTGCTGTTGTCGATCATGTAGGCCGCTTCCAGCGAGGGCAGGGGGATCCTGCCGCGGGTTACCTCGATATTCCTGACCGTGCCGTTCCTTTTGATGGTGAGGATAACTTTTGAGCCGGATTCGCCCCGGATCATCTTGCGGATCTCCCGGCTGGGCAGGGTCCTGCTGACGATCGAGGAGTCATTTACCCTGATGATCCGGTCGCCAATGCGCAGCCCGGCCTTGTCGCTCGGCCCGTTGGGTACTACATATAAAACATGAACTGTATCGTCGAAGATGTTGAATTCCACACCAATACCCTCAAAATTCCCGACAAGGTCCTCCGTCATTTCGCCCAGGTTACTGGCCGGGATGAACACCGAGTGTGGATCCAGGTGGTTCATAACGTCGGTCAGCGCGTCGTTCTGGAGGGAATCCATTCGCACAGAATCAACGTATTTATCCTTGATCAGGTCCAGCGCCTCCTGCAGCGATGTATGCCTGTCCTTTTTGAAAAAACTCCCTGTCGTGCCCGTCTGCTGGTGCAGCTTGAACCCAAAGAACATCCCGGTGATCATCACTACCGAGAAGATCAATGGAAGCCAAACCTGTAGTTTTTTATTCCTCATCTGTCGCGTTACTTTGTAAATTGTTGCAAAATAGCAGTTTTGAAATAATGAATGGTTCTCATTCGCCATTTCACCGCTGATTACTCAAAAACCATGTCAGTAACTCTTTTAGCCGATAGCGGCGCTACCAAGGCAGAATGGTGTTTGATCAGGAACGGGAAAAGGAAGACGATTTTTACCCAGGGTATCAGCCCTTATTTTCTGAATACTGAGCAGATCGCTTCGCTTTTGCAGGCTGAACTGTTACCGCAACTTCCATCGGTAACGGTAGATCACCTGTTTTATTATGGTACGGGCTGCGCCAACCCGGAAAATGCCCGCAGCGTGAAGAAGGCCCTTCAGCGCACGTTCCCGGGCGCCGGGTGCCATGTCAATACCGACCTTATGGCAGCGGCCCGCGCGCTGTGCGGAACAGGCAAGGGGGTCGCCTGCATCCTGGGCACAGGGTCTAACAGCTGCTTCTTTAACGGGAAACGGATCATGAAGAACAGCCCGGGCATCGGCTACATCCTCGGGGATGAGGGAAGCGGAGCTTACCTGGGCAAGAAAGTGATCCAGTATTACCTGTACGATACTTATGACGAGGATCTCCGCGCCCGCTTTGACGCGAAGTTCGTAACCACGCCCGTGGAGATACTGGACAATGTATACAAAAAGCCGCTGCCGAACCGGTACCTGGCATCCTTTACCATGTTCCTGGCAGAGAACCGCGGGCACTATATGATCGAAAATATCATCGAGGACGGGCTGAACGACTTTTTCTTCCAGCACCTGTGCAAGTATAGCGAGATATGGAAATACCCCGTGAGCTTCGTGGGCAGCGTTGCATTTGGCTTTAAGGATGTGATCCGGGATCTTTGCGCCAGTTATGAATTCGAGCTGGGCACGGTCCTCAAGAACCCCATGGAAGGATTGGTCAGCTATCACCGGCAGCATTAATAACAGCAAACAGATCCCGTGAGTAAATTTGAAAAGATCACAGAATTACCCAGCAGGTATCGCCACCTGGAAAAAATGTCCGTGGCCGAGATCCTGGAGCATATCAACCATGAGGACAAGACGGTACCCGTGGCTGTTGAAAAGGCGATCCCGCAGATCAAGCGGCTGATCGCGACCATCACCGATAAAATGCTGGCCGGGGGCCGGCTGTTTTATATCGGCGCCGGAACCAGTGGACGCCTGGCCGTGGTGGATGCCAGCGAATGCCCGCCGACGTATGGGGTTCCCTATGGACTCGTGATCGCTGTAATCGCCGGCGGCGACGAAGCCATCACCCGTGCCGTGGAAAATGCGGAGGACAGCACGGAGCAGGGATGGCTGGACCTTGAGCAGCATGGCATCAACAACAAGGATGTCGTGGTAGGCATCGCAGCCAGTGGAACCACGCCGTACGTCATCGGCGCGCTGCAGGAGTGCCAGAGCCATGATATCATCACCGGCTGCATTACCAACAATCCCGGATCACCCATCACGGACGTATCAGATTTCCCGATCGAGTGCGAAGTGGGGCCCGAGTTCGTCACGGGCAGCACGCGGATGAAAAGCGGGACCTCGCAAAAACTGATCCTGAACATGATCTCCACCACTGTGATGATCCAGTTGGGAAGGGTAGAGGACAATAAGATGGTGAATATGCAGCTGACCAATGAGAAACTGATCGACAGGGGTACAAAGATGATCATGGACAGGCTTGCTTTAACAGACTATGAAAAGGCAAAGGAATTATTATTGCAGTACGGGAGTGTAAAGAAAGCTGTCGATTCCAGGAAGCGGAAGACCGGCAGCTGACGAAGGCAGGCATGCATGATATCGAGCCATATTATAACTGGCGCCACATTTATGTGAGTGAAGAAGATGAGCGTTCGCCATTCTTCAAGAGGGAATATTCTGAATTCGAATTCACGGCCACCGTTTACAACTACTATATCCACCCCCAGTGGGATGACTTCGGAAGCCGCACGCTGTATCTAAAGGTGCTCCAGGCCAATTACGACGAACATTATGTCATCATAGAGCTGATCGGGGAATGGAATGACGCCATCGAAAATGACATCATGGAGCTCAAGCGCGAGGTGATGGATAAGTTCATGGAGGAGGGCATTCATAAATTCATCCTGATCACAGAGAACGTTCTGAACTTTCACAGTGGTGACAAGGACTATTACCAGGAATGGTACGAGGAGGTGAGCGAGGAGGAGGGCTGGATCGTGAGCATCAACATGCCGGAAGCCACCCAGTATGATTTTAAACGGGCGCGCCTGAATTACTATATCGAGCTGATGGAACTTTCAAACTGGCGGATCTACAAGCCGTTCCACCTTTTCCGCAAAATTGATGATGAACTGAACCGTCGCATCTCTTTATGACTTTCGACATATTTTGATTTTCAGCGCATTTATTAAGGGTCGGCGCTTACCTTTGCGTGAAATTTTCAACCTCTCCTGATAGCTTATGAAATGGTCCTATTTCTTCACTTCTGCGGTCGGCAGAAAGATAGTGATGGCGCTGACAGGTATTTTCCTCATAACATTTCTGATCGTACACGTCGGCCTGAATTCCTGTATTTTTTACGACCTCCCGATATTTGATCCGAATGATAATGGCTCGATGTTCAACCGCGCCGCGCACTTTATGGGCGCATCTTTCGTGATCCGGCTTATCGAGATCGGACTGTTTGCCGGCTTCCTGCTGCACATCATACAGGGGTACATGGTGGAGGGAAAGAACAGGGGCACGCGCAAGCGCGGTTACCGCGTGGAGCTTGGCAGCCGGGGAAGCACCTGGATGAGCCGGAGCATGGCACTTCTCGGCACTTTCATCCTGTTGTACCTGGTGATTCACGTGTCGCATTTCTGGGTGCCGTCACGCGTTACCCACGACCTGGAACAGGTTCGGTACCACGGTACCACGGTGGAAGTGCACAACCTGTACCTGAGAATGTTCGAAGTATTCCAGGAGCCGTGGGTGGTTGTGTTGTATCTCGTTGGTGTGGCTTCACTGGCGTTTCACCTGTGGCATGGCTTTCACAGCGCGTTCCGCTCTATCGGGGTGCACAACAGGAAGTACCTGGGCATGCTGAAGGTGCTGGGATATGGATTCACCATCATCGTATCCATCCTGTTTGCGCTGATGCCGGTGAGCATGTATCTGGAGTGGGTAAGCCCTTATAAATGATCCATTGCAAGTTGAATCGGTAACATCAATCTATTGCATTATTAATATTTTATAGTTCTATGCTTGATGCAAAAATTCCTGCAGGCCCATTGGAAAGAAAGTGGGAAGACTACAAGGGACATGTGAAGCTGGTGAATCCTGCCAACAAGAGAAAACTGGAGATCATCGTCGTTGGAACCGGTCTTGCCGGCGCATCCGCAGCAGCTTCACTCGGGGAGCTCGGATACAAGGTCAAGGCGTTTTGCTTCCAGGACAGTCCGCGCCGTGCGCACTCCATCGCTGCACAGGGCGGTATCAATGCGGCAAAGAATTACCAGAATGACGGGGACTCGGTATTCCGTCTTTTTTATGATACGATCAAGGGTGGTGACTACCGGGCACGCGAAGCCAATGTGTACCGCCTGGCTGATGTCAGTACGAACATTATTGACCAGTGCGTGGCACAGGGTGTGCCGTTTGCACGCGAGTATGGCGGTCTCCTTAGCAACCGTTCGTTCGGGGGCACACAGGTCCAGCGCACTTTCTATGCAGCAGGACAAACCGGCCAGCAATTGCTGATCGGGGCATACCAGGCGCAGGAGCGCCAGATCGCTTTGGGGAATGTTGCCCAGTATTCCAGGCACGAGATGCTGGAAGTTGTGATCATTGACGGCAAGGCGCGTGGCATCATTGCGCGCGACCTGGTTACCGGTGAGATTGAAAGGCATTTTGGCCACGCCGTGTTGCTGTGTACCGGCGGTTATGGCAACGTCTTTTATCTTTCCACCAATGCAATGGGAAGCAATGTAACTGCCATCTGGAAGGCACATAAGAAGGGCGCGTATTTCGGCAACCCGTGCATGACACAGATACATCCTACCTGCATTCCCGTAACAGGCGACCACCAGTCAAAGCTCACGCTGATGTCGGAATCGCTGCGTAATGACGGGCGGATCTGGGTACCCAAAAAACAAAATGACGACCGCAGGCCCGCGGATATCCCCGAAGAAGAACGTGACTATTACCTCGAAAGACGATATCCTGCCTTTGGTAACCTCGTACCACGCGACGTGGCGTCCCGCGCCGCAAAGGAGCGTTGCGATGCCGGATATGGGGTGGGCACTTCCCGGCAGGCTGTATTCCTGGACTATGCCGCAGCGATCCAGCGTTACGGAAAAATTGAAGCCGGTAAACGCAACCTGGAAAACCCGGATGCTGCCACGATCACGGCACTGGGAAAAGAAGTAGTAAAAGAAAAGTACGGGAACCTTTTCGACATGTACGAGAAGATCACCGGTGAAAATCCATATGAAACGCCGATGCGGATCTATCCGGCAGTGCACTACACCATGGGCGGACTGTGGGTGGACTACGAGCTGATGACAACGATTCCCGGTTTGTATGCGTTGGGTGAGTGTAATTTTTCCGATCACGGTGCCAACCGCCTGGGAGCTTCAGCGCTGATGCAGGGCCTCGCCGATGGGTACTTCGTGATCCCGTATACGATCGGTAATTATCTCGCGGACGAGATCCGTGTGAACGCCATTCCAACATCACACCCGGCCTTTGAGGCTGCCGAGCGGGAAGTGCGTGAACGCATCGACAGGCTGATGAACATTAAGGGTACGCAGACTGTTGAAAGCATGCACAAGCGGCTGGGAAAGATCATGTGGGATAAATGCGGGATGGCTCGCAATGCAGATGGACTTCGCACCGCCATTACCGAGATCCGCCAGCTGCGCGAAGAATTCTGGCGCGATACCAGGATCCCCGGTACGGCGAACGAATTCAACCCCGAGCTGGACAAGGCGGGACGTGTTGCTGATTTCCTGGAGCTCGGTGAGCTGATGTGCATCGACGCATTGCAGCGTGAAGAGAGCTGCGGCGGTCACTTCCGCGAGGAATACCAGACACCGGAAGGCGAGGCCGAAAGAAGGGACGACCAGTTCATGTTTGTGTCAGCCTGGGAACACCAGCAAAACGACTGGCAACTCCACAAAGAAGAGCTGAAATATGACGTAGTGAAGCCGAGCCAGCGGAGCTATA
>DASUVB010000280.1:0-3538 GCA_036373835.1 Flavisolibacter sp.
GCTGTGGGTGCAGGCCCTTGCCGGCTGGATCCGCGATTATGCTGCGGGCAACAGGTCCATGGTGCTCGAGAAGCCCGTGGAAACTAAACACTGACAAATAATGCCGCCCTGCGGCGACAACGCATATGTATTTATACCTGAAGGCACTGCATATAATTTTCATGGTGACATGGTTCGCGGGAATGTTCTACATCGTACGGCTCTTCATCTATAATACCGAAGCTCATGAGAAGCCGGAGCCTGAACGCTCCATCCTGCTGCAGCAGCTCGGTATCATGAGCAGGCGGCTGTGGTATGGCATTACCTGGCCTTCAGCGATTCTCACGCTCATCCTGGGACCGTGGGTCATGTTTCACAAGGAATTCGGCTGGTACCGCATGCTGGAGATCCCAGCGGGAAGGTGGCTGCTGGTAAAGCTGGCCTTTGTACTCCTATTATATATATACCATTATTCACTCCATATTATTTACCGGCAGCAGGCCCGGGGCATCTTCCGCTTTTCGTCACAAAAGCTGCGCCTGTGGAACGAGGTCGCCACCGTGCTTCTTGTTGCCATTGTCATGCTTGCCTCCGTAAAGCAATCCCTCAGCTTTGTCTGGGGCCTCGTCGGACTTGTTGGCTTCATCCTGCTGCTGCTGCTGGGCATCCGCATCTATAAGGCCGTTCGACAGGGGTAATTGTCAGCCATTTGTCAAAGATGTTTAAACATGAGGTTAGTCATGGATGTATTGACGTACATCATAAGCAAACGCATATCCTGACTGCATTTTTGCGCTTTCCGTAAACATCTTTTCTGAATCCGTAAACAGCGGCAAAACGTTCAGTGGATCTTTGCGGAGCCTTATTGAAAAAATAAACCAATGAGAAAATTATTAGCAGCAGTGGCAGTATTCGCAGGTTTGCAGGCGAGCGCCCAGGTTCAGGTTGTCCAGGACACCACACCCACCCACAAGTACCTTCCCGAGGTGACTGTCGTCGGTCGTTCGAGCAAATCTGACTATCACCAGATGCCTGAAGTAGTAGGCACCAACATTTACGCGGGAAAGAAAAACGCATTGATTGTCCTGGATAACGTCCAGGGTAATGTTGTTACTAATACCATGAGGCAGGTGCTTGCAAAGGTACCAGGCATTCATGTCTGGGAAAGCGACGCCAGTGGGATCCAGATCGGCATCGCCGCACGGGGACTTAGCCCCAACAGGAGCTGGGAGTTCAATGTGCGGCAGAACGGGTATGATATTGCTGCCGATCCTTTTGGCTACCCCGAAGCTTATTACAACCCGCAGCTGCAGGCAGTTCAGCGGATCGAGGTGGTACGCGGACAGGGTTCATTGCAGTATGGTCCACAATTCGGTGGGCTCGTGAACTATATCCTGCGTAATGGTAGCGAGATCAACAAGCCTTTCGAGTTTGAAACACAGCAGACCGTCGGCAGCTATGGCCTGTTCAACAGCTATAATGCCATTGGTGGTAAAAGCGGAAAGGTGCATTACTACGGCTTCTTCGATCACCGCAATGGAAATGGCTGGAGAAACAACAGCACGTATTTCACCAATGCAGGCTATGCCACAGTCACCTATTATGTTACGCCGAAGTTTTCGCTCACCGCGGAACTGATGCGTTCCCACATCCGTAGCCAGCAGGCCGGTGGCCTTACCGATTCCATGTTTGCCGTGGATGCACAACAAAGCCTGCGCACCCGTAACTGGTTCGACATTACATGGACCACGCCGGCATTCATCGCCAATTACCAGTTCAATCCAACAACACGACTGAATACAAAAGTTTTTGCCACCATCGGCGACAGGAACAGTGTCGGATTTCTCCAGGCGATCACAACGCCCGACAAGATCAACGCAACGACACTGGAGTATCCCAACAGGGTGCTGACCGTAGACCAGTACAGGAACTATGGCATGGAAAGCCGCTTCATCACCGATTATAGTGTTGGTACAGCAAAGAACACCTTCACAGGCGGGGTACGGCTCTACACGGGAACTACATACCGCCGTGCAGATGGAAAGGGTACATCCGGCACTGGTTATGATATGACGGTGATCGGCGAATACCCGCGTGATATCGAATTTGACTCAAAGAACGCGGCTGCATTTGTTGAG
The DNA here is from genome assembly GCA_036373835.1 of Flavisolibacter sp. GTDB lineage: Bacteria > Bacteroidota > Bacteroidia > Chitinophagales > Chitinophagaceae > Flavisolibacter. Next base: position 2,118 of record DASUVB010000280.1, read on the forward strand.
AATATTTTTCGTGTAACGGATAAGTTGCTGATTGTTCCGGGCCTTCGCTGGGAGTGGCTGGAAGGCGCTGCCACAGGACGTAACGGGTATACCTCCACGGGTACACCGGTCATGCTCCAGAATATCACACGCAGCCGGTCATTCCTGCTGGGCGGCATCGGGGCTGAATATCATATAGGCAAGGGAACCGAGATCTACGCCAACTATACACAGGCCTATCGCCCCATTCAGTTTGCCAACCTGCAGGCGCCTCCCACAACAGATGTGGTAGATCCGGCGCTGAAGGATGCGAAGGGCTACAACCTGGACCTGGGCTACCGTGGAAAGATCAAGGATTACCTCCAGTTTGACGTGAGTGGTTACTATCTCCAGTACAACAACCGTGTGGGTACCGTTACCATTACCGACAATTCCACGACACCTGCAACCAGCTACCGCCTGATCACCAACGTTGGCAACAGCAGCAGCAAGGGCGTGGAGAGCTATGTGGAATTCAACCCCGTGCGTGCTTTCATGCAAAGCAGGTTTGTTGATGTGATCCTGTTCGGTTCATACGGCTTTACCAATGCCGAATACGATGGCGACCACAAGGATGCCAATACCAAGGGCAGGAAGGTGGAGAACGCACCACAGGATATTTTCCGCGGTGGTATATCAGCCGGCTACAAAACTTTCCTGGTTACTGCACAGCTCAACCATGTGGGGGAGACGTTCAGCGATGCCAACAACACTGTAACTCCGACCGCGAATGGCCAGAACGGGCTGATCCCTTCTTACACGGTTACAGATCTTTCCGCTACATACAAGTTTTCAAAGAACCTCAATATCAAGGCCGGTGTGAACAACCTGTTCGACGACTGTTATTTCACACGCCGCGCCGGTGGATACCCCGGACCTGGGATTCTTCCTGCCGATGGCCGCACCTTCTTTATTTCTGTGGGAGCCAGATTTTGATTTGTCCTGTGAAATTGAAAGCCTCCGAAAGGAGGCTTTTTCGTTTGTATGCGATTATGATTGCAAACAGAAGTTAATTACCGTTAAAATCATGACCAGCGGTCATAATGTATGAAGTGTTTCGTAGTATTTTGGCTGCTGAAATAACACACCATGAAAAAGATATCCCTTTTAATGAGTATGGTTGCGGCGTTCTCCGTGGCCTCGGGCCAGATGAAGGAAGGCAAGGTGGTTTACGAACGCACGATGCAGTTGCGATTCCAGTTCCGGAACGCGGACCCCGAACTCGAGAATGCCCTGCCGAAAACACAGGTGTCTTCCTTTGAGCTGCTTTTCGGTAATAACCAGAGCCTGATGCAATCGTTACCGGATGTAAACCAGGAGGCCGGCCGAATGCATACGGCGGAAAGCGCCGGCGGTGGCCGTGTGGTACAGGTCATGCAGTTTGGAGGTGACGATGTGACTTA
>DASUVB010000281.1:0-3119 GCA_036373835.1 Flavisolibacter sp.
CCAACATGTCCGCCATCGGCACTGAACAGCAGCACGTGGTTATTGCTGTCGGCAGCCGGCTGACCGAAGATGCCCATACGGTCGCGCAATCGAACTCCATTATCCTGCGAGCCCCCGGCGAAATTGTTCCTGCCCGGATCCGGGTCCATCGCCACGTGATAATACTGGAGACTTTGGTAATTGGCCGGGAATGTCCAGCTTACGGGAGATGCGGAAATGCTGGTGGTATGCTGTATGCCGCCGTCGTTCGCGCAGATGGCATGGTTGGGATTGACCGGGTTGAAAACAAGGTCGTGGATATCGGCGTGGCTGTTGGGGTACAGCCGGTACGTAAAATCAGTACGGTAGCCGCCGATCCATGCGGTCGTCGAGGTGGTTGAAAATCCATCCGTGGACCGGTACAGGTTAGTCCCGCCAATGAAGACCGTGTTAGGATCATCAGGCTTTACCCGCACCATCATGTCGTACCCGCCCTGGACGCTGAGCGGATCCGAGCCTGCAAGGTTGCCCCCCGGGAAGTCGGGCATGTTGGCCGAGCGGTTACTCCATGTGAAGCTGGATCCGGAGCTGGTAAAGCGGAAAAGATCGGCCTCCGGCTTCAGTTCGGGAGGGTCACTGGTCAGCCCGTTCTCGTAAAAAACATAGCCGATATTCTGGTCAGATGGCGCCAGCGTGATGAGGATCCTGCGTGTGCCGCCTGTGTAGGCATTGCCTCTCCAACCCTGGACCGAATCCACGCCAACCGTCTGCCCGCCCGCGATCCTGGTGAAGCTGCCGGCATTGCCGGTTGACGAGATCCAGATGCCTCGCGCCGACGGGTCGGGGATGGCGCCATTAACGGCCAGGTATAGCCGGCCGGTTTGTGTCATCGCGATATCCATCTGGCCGGTAGCCGAGTTAGCCGCAGCATTGCTGCCGAAAACTACCTGGAAACTGGCACCGCCATCTGTACTTCGTACCAGTCGCCGGTGTCCCGCAATGAACAGGTGTCCGTTCACGGGATTCATTACCATGCGGTGCACGATATCAAAAGGATGATCGAATGCCGCCAGCTGTCCTTCCCCGATCACACTGCCGTTCAGTTCCGTGATGCTGTTGGTCAGCTTATTCCAGGTAAGGCCATTGTCAACTGATTTCCAGATCCCGAATCCAAGGTAGGGTGCTCCCACTTCAGAAGCGCTGTTCCCGACGAATTCCCCGCCACCGGCATACCACTGGTCCTGGAAGCCAGGCCTCGGGTCCTGCACCAGGGCAGTAAGGTTGTGGATCTCGTTGGGCGGCGTTACCAGCGTCCACGTGATGCCGCCGTCCGCAGACCGCATGGTTCCGCCACTGACGCAACCTGCGATGATGACGCGATTGCTGCTGCCATTATACCGCACATCGAACGCCAGTGCACGTGTTCTGCCGCCGATATTATTCGGACCCGCGGGGATGTACGTGTTCTGCAGCAACACCTTTCCCTGTCCCTGCACCCCGGTGCTTCGGTTGCGTACCGCAATTGTTCGTGCAAAGGCTACTTCCTGCTGCATGATTCCGCGCGGGATCGTGCCCGTCGCCGGGTCTTTCAGCATTTCCCTTTCATACTGGGCGCGCGCTTCAAAATAGCTGGCCGCACGCGCCGCTTTTTCCTGCTTGCGACGGTAACGCTCAGCTTCCGCGGGAGTTAGCACCGCATCGCGGGGACCGCAGGTGTACACGGTCACAGCAAGCACAGCAGAGAGGGCGATAATGCCGTAAATAGTTTTCATTTGACTGGTTTATGGTCAGGTGGTCACGCCACCGTTTGAGATGCGGTACGGCATGCAATTATTATGCACAGCATGGTTGGAACCGGCGGGAATGGGCAAAAAAAAGCCGCTCCCGGGGAAGCGGCTGAATTACGTGGATGTATCTTATTCAATGACGATCTTTCTGAAGAACACGGACGCGCCGTACTGGATCCGCAGCATATAGACACCTGCCGCAGCATTTTTCATTTCCATTTGTTCGCTGAAATCACCCAGGACATTCTGGAATGATTTCACCTGTACAGTTTGTCCCTGCACGTTCAGGAGTTCCAGGGTTACGTTTTCACGCTTCGATGCCTTGAAACGCACCACGAATGCACCCGGGTTCGGGTTGGGGAAAACATTCAGGTTGAATTCAGGATCATTGACCACACCAGTGGACGTTGGCCACCAGCTGAACGCTGCAGAGGTGCGCTGACAACCAAAATTATCCGTAACCGTTACTGTGTATGCTCCACCCTGTGTCGGGTTAAAAGTTGATCCCGCGGCACCCGCGATAGCGTTACCGTTCAGGTACCATTGGTTACCTGTGGAAATGCTGCTTACGAGCGACGACCCTGACTGGCTGATGCTGGGTGTCGGGGCCACCGTAGCGACAATGGTACCCTGGTTGCTCATGCACTCCGAGGTACGGATGCGCATATCGTACAGGAAATAGTAATAGTCCTGCGACGTGCCGCCTTCCGATACGGCGTTATTTGAGGTAAACGAGATCAGTCCCGGCTTGCTCATCGGGTATGGATTTCCGGTGAGGTTATTATTGCGGAACAGGTTCGTACTACCCTGTGTTTTTACGATCAGCGCGTGGCTGCCACTCGGCAGGAACAGGTTCACATGGAATATGGCACCGGTATCGGCTGCGTCATATCCCGGCTGGTCACCCGGTCCCGGGTTCGGGCTGCTGGTAACAACATCGATCACTGTTGACGACAGGGTATTATACGTAAAGGTCGTTCCAGTTTCACTGGTGATGTCGGCTACGATCAGTTCCACCTTGCCACCAAATTTTGAATACAGCTTCACCGTCTCGAGGTACAGCGGCGTACTGCTTGTGTACTTCATGAAATGATTGGTATTCGAAAGGTATCCACCGCCATTGGGGAATGCTGCCTTTGTCGGCAACCCCGCCGATGAACGTGCACCCGTAGTGACAAAGTAAGTGTTGTTGGCAGGAATATTCGTTGTATTCAAACCGATGCCAACGCCGATCGGGTCACCATTGAGATCGGTGTACCAGAAATAATTGGATGTAACGGGATTTTCAACCAGCAGGATGGCGTTACTGCCGCAGATCCTTCCCTGCCCGGCAGGTGCCGATGAAGCTGCAGC
>DASUVB010000282.1:0-4344 GCA_036373835.1 Flavisolibacter sp.
CGAGAAAAGGATACGTAATATGATCCCCGGCGGAAGGAGAATATCCATAGCCGCCGGCCAGGTACAACGTATCATTATCCTGGTAAAAGTTGATGTTGGTCGATTGCAATTGTTCGCGCAGCGCAGCGGGGAGTGTGGTCAACGGGGCAGACCATAGCTGCTTTGTGTAAATGTCGAGTACAAAAACATTCGAGTTTTCCATGGCCGCAGGAAATGCGTTGAACGGTTGACGCGCGTGCACACCGTCGAGTCTTCCCCCGATCAGCAGCCACTTTCCCTCGTGCTGCGCCCAGGCAAAGGAATGCAGGCCCGGGAAACCGTTGACCACAACCGGCTCCAGCTGGACCATGTAATGGAATGAATCCTGTGCGCTGACCGACGACAGCAGCAATAAAAAAATGGAATGCAAAAACAGGCGCCTCATCAGGGAAGTTTTGCCGAAACTAGCGTTCGCCAAAAGCCCGCAGCGTGACAATCGTCACACAGTTCATAATGCGGATCTGAATTCCATATGCAACAGGGGGTAAGGAAGGCCCATCCCATCCAGTTCTGAACGTGACATCACCTCGAAGCCACAATGCCGGTAAAAATCCAGCGCCTGGCGGTTCTGCTCGTTCACATCCACTTTGAAAATGCGAAGCTGGTGAACCGCATATTCAAGCAATGCCCTGCCGATGCCTTTCCCGCGCGCACCAGGCCTGAGGAACAGCATTTCGATCTTGTCGCCGGAAGTTCCGAGAAAGCCGAGGATGGCACCCTGCCCGTCACGCACGCAAAACAGGTCTACTGCATGCACCGCCTGGTTGCGGACAATGGGCCTGAACAGCTGCAGGTGCTCTTCCGAAAGAAAATCATGCGTTGCTCTCACGGATGCCTCCCAGACTTCCGCAATCTCATCATAGTCTTCCGGGAGCACCGGAACGACTGCGGGTCGAAGCGCATCAGCCGAATTGAAATTTCCGGGGGATGTTTCCATGCCTAATTGTTTTCCTGTGAAATCCGGACCGTCCGCAGCTCGAGCAGGTTGAGGGCGTTCGCGCGGAAGCCCTGCACTTCCGGTTGCACCAGTCGTACCACCACATCATACCACAACGGCACCACGGGAGCATCCTGCATCATCACCTGGTCTGCCTGCCGGTACAATTCATACCGCGCGGAATCATTGGTCTCGGCGATGGCCCTTTCAAACAGCGCATCAAATTGCGGATTGTTGTACCGCGTATAGTTCGGCGGAGCCGGGTTCTTCGAATAAAATACAGACAGGTAGTTTTCCGCGTCGGGGTAATCGGCGATCCAGCTGCCGCGGAAGAACAACGCCTTTGAGCCCGAGGTCATTTCCAGCAGCAATGATTTCTGCACGACCTCCACCTGCACGGCGAGCCCGATCTCCTGCAACTGCCTGGCGATATAATTGGCAATTTCAGAATAAGCAGGAATGGTCAGCAACCTGATCGGGGGCTGGTTGCCGCTGGTTATGCCGGCCTCGCGCAGCAGCGTACGCGCGAGGTGCGGGTTGTACGAATATCCCTTCACTCTTGACGAATCGAAAGACGGAAGCCCGGCCGGAACAAAACCGGAATGCGCCGGTATCCCGAGTGAATTCCTCAGGTACAGGACCATTTTATTGCGATCAAATCCATAGTTGATCGCCTGCCGCACTTTTCGCAGCCGGAGCGGTGAATCGCGCATCGCAGGTGCCGTTGAATCCACCAGGATCCCGAAATATTCAATATTCAGGTATGGATGTGTTTGCAGCATGATCTTTTTCTCCCAGTCCTTTCGCAGCACGCCTCTCTTGGTCAGCACTTCATCCTTGAACGACGCGTCGATGTCATTGATGAAATCCAGCTTTTTCTGACGGAACAGCAGGAATTCCGTGGCCTTGCTGTCGAAAAAGCTCACCTTGACCCCGTCGAGATAAGGTAATCTTTTGCCTTCGGCATCTGTTTCAAAATAATGGTCATTGCGTTTCATGACCAGGGCCTGGCCCTCTTCCCAGGCTACGAATGCAAACGGCCCGGTTCCTACCGGATGCCTGCGAAAATCGCTGCCATATTTCTGAACGGCTTCCCGTGGGACCACGGAGCAATACTGCATCGATAAAATGCCGAGAATGGGATTGTATGGCCGTAACAGGCGCAGCTGGAAGGTAGCGTCGTCCAATGCAACAAAGGGATCAACAGTATCTACCTTCCCGTTAAAGATCCATCCCCCGGGACTGGCGATCGCAGGGTCCAGGATTCGTTGGAAACTGTACACAACATCCTGTGCGTTGACGCTTCTTCCTTTGCTGCCCGGAAAGCAGGGGTCATCGTGAAACCGTGCATCCTTCCGAAGGAAGAACGTGTATGTTCTTTTATCCGGCGAAATCTCCCAGCGGAGTGCGAGCGACGGCACGATCCGGAGCCCCGTATCCACCTCCACCAGCGTGTTATAGAGCTGGTGAATGGGCCACATCACCGACTGGTTCTTGGCAAAGGCGGGATCGAGTGAAGCAATGCCACTCACCTCGTTATACTGGAACACGTTGCGGTTACTGCGGTCACTGCTGTAACATCCTGCAGCAGCCAAAGCAAGGATTAGTGTTAAATATTTCAACATGCGGCACTAAAACAAATGAAAAGCAGTCTAATTTAGACATATTTACTTGTATGAAATTTTTGCTGATCCGGTCCTTTTTGCTGTTGATGCTGGCACAGGTGTCACTCACAGCCCCTGCACAACCACTGTCCAAAAAGCCGGGGTTCACACGGCAGGATACGCTGCGCGGAAGCATCGGTCCCGCGCGAAGCTGGTGGGACGTGCTCCATTACGACATTACCGTGACGCCTGATTACGAAAGCAAGACCATCACGGGCAAAACGACCATCACGTACAAAATCACCGGCGACAGGAAATCGGACTACCTGCAGGTGGACCTGCAGCAGCCACTCACCATAGACTCCATTTTCTACAACAACAAGCTGTACATCAATTACCCGGCAAAACCATACTATAACGAAGGCAATGCGTGGTTCATCCCGTTGCCAAGAGCCTCAGTCGGCAGCACGCAGCAGATCACGCTGGTGTACCATGGAAAACCGAAGGAAGCAAAGAACGCTCCATGGGATGGCGGCTGGGTATTCAAAAAAGATGAAAAAGGCCGCCCGTGGATGAGCGTGGCCTGCCAGGGTCAGGGTGCATCGGTGTGGTTCCCCTGCAAGGATCACCAGGGCGATGAGCCCGACAATGGTGCGACGATGACTGTTAAGGTGCCGGAGCCGCTCGTTGCTGTGGGGAACGGGCGCTTAAAGAATAAAGTGTCCGCCAACGGCATGACATCATATACCTGGAATGTAACGTCGCCGATCAACAGCTATACGATCATTCCTTATATCGGTCATTACATCAGCTGGAGCGATACCCTGCAAGGTGAAAAAGGCACGCTGCCCCTCACCTTCTGGTCACTGGATTACGACGAGCAGCAAGCGAGGAAGCAGTTCGCGCAGCTCAAGCCCACGCTCCGTGCCATGGAGTTCTGGCTGGGTCCCTACCCTTTTTATGAAGACGGGTTCCAGTTGATCCAGGCGCCTTACCTCGGCATGGAACACCAGAGCGCCGTCGCGTACGGAAACCAGTTCAAAAATGGCTACCTGGGCCGTGATCTGTCCGGCAGCGGCTGGGGAATGAAATGGGACTACATCATCGTGCACGAGACCGCGCACGAATGGTTTGGCAACAACATCACCTCGAAAGATATCGCCGACATGTGGGTGCATGAAAGCTTTACCGATTACGCCGAAACACTGTTCACCGAATATTATTATGGAAAACAGGCCGCGAATGAATATGTGCAGGGCCTGCGTAAAAATATCGCCAATGACATACCGATCATCGGGCCCTACGGCGTGAACCAGGAAGGTAGCGGTGACATGTACTACAAGGGCGCCAACCTGGTCCACATGATACGGCAGATCATCAACAACGATTCGGTATTCCGCAGGCTGCTGCGTGGCATGAACGAGGACTTCTACCATAAAACAGTCACGACCGCAGAAATAGAATCTTACATCAACCGTGTATCCGGTAAGGATTTCAGCAAGGTGTTCAACCAGTACCTGCGTACTGCGAACATTCCCACGCTGGAGCTGAAGGCCGACGGCGACAAGATGAAATTCCGCTGGACGGACGCTGTTGCCGGCTTCAACATGCCGGTACGCCTTACCAACGGGCAATGGATCTATCCCACCACTGCCGAACAGAAGATCAAGATCGAGAATGCCAACTTCTCTGGCGTCGACGTTGATAAAAACTTCTATATAAGGGTCAAAAAATAGGCTTTCATTTTAAGGTTTGCTGTTCGCT
>DASUVB010000283.1:0-3867 GCA_036373835.1 Flavisolibacter sp.
GGTACGAGAACGTCAGGTTCAGCTTGTCCTCCCAGCTTTTGTTCAGCGTGGCAAAAGGCAGCAGGCTCCAGTACCGGTTAGACGTATCGGGCGAGCGTGTCAGGTCAAATTCGAAGAGCGTATGCTCCGCGGATGCGCCCGCGGTGACACTGAACTTTTCAGACAGCACCTGCTTCACCGAAGCGCGCACGTTGAATACATCCTGGTAAAACAGGAAGTCGTTCGTCAGGGGCTCCAGCACCGTCCATTTCCCATCCAGCTTCTGCTGATAATAGGCGTTGGCTGCAATGTCGGAGCGGCTGTGGTTGTAAAAGGTGCCGGCGGAGACGACGGTCTTGTTGTTCAGCATCGGCCGGTCATAGTTGACGCGTACAGAATAGCCATCGGTATGGTTGCGGTTGATCTGCTGCTGCGTGGAATCATTGCCCGACGGCGTCAGGTCGGGGTTGAGGAACTGCTCGAAGAAATCCCGCGTGTTGCTGCTGCGCGAGCGGTTCCATGCCGTGATCGCCCTGAGGGTCTCTCCGGCACGCTTCGTCTTCATGGTGTAGCTGAAGTTCAGGTTCATGTTCCTGCTATTGCCATCGCTGCTGATCTGGCGGTCACGCAGCCTGTAGAGCTCATCGAAGCGGTTGATATTCCGGTTCTCAATATTGTTCGCGTTATCAAACTGGTTCGCATTGAGGTGTGCTGTAAAGTTCAACGCGTGCAGCTTGCTGATGTCATAATTCACATTGGCCCTGAAGTTCGGCCGCAGGTTCTGGTTATGATGCTGGTTGGTAGTATTGAAGTAGCTGGTCGAATCGTCGTAAATATTCTGCCGTACGGAATAGCCATTGCCCTGGAAGTCGTTGTACCCTGCACCAGCATTCACGGCAACGGAAAATCCCTGCTTTCGATAACTGAAACTCCCGTTGATACCTGCGTCACCGCGCGTACCTGCGTACACGCTGACCCGGCCATTCATACCGACAGTTCCTTTTTTAGTGACAATATTGATCACCCCACCCTGCTCGTTGGCATACTGAGGGGGCGGGTTGGTCATCACCTCAATCTTTTCAATGGAACTCCCCGGCATAGACTCCAGGAAGTCCTGCAGCTGCTGCTGGTTCAGCTCCACCGGCTTGTCATCGATCAGGATCTTTGGTTCCTTTCCCCGCACCAGGACCTTTCCATCCGGATCCTTTGTCACCAGGGGCACATTGGTCAGCAGCTCGCTGGCATTACTGCCGGCCGCCAGTGCGGACTCTCCTGCATTGAACGTGATATTCCCGTCGCGGCTCTGGATCAGCGGTTTTTCGGCATAGATGATCACTTCGGCCATACCCGCGGAGGCAGGATGCAGCACGATATCGTTCATGTTGAAATCGTACCGGTCCGCGCGGAAATGAATGCTGTCAATGGATACCTGCTGCATGCCGGTATGGGAAACGCGCAGCCGGTAATACCCAAAAGCAATATTGCTAAAGGAGAAGAAGCCGTTTTTGTCGGTCACCATGCCGGTCACCTGCAGCGAATCGTCCATCCGCACCAGCCGTACGGATGCATTTTCAAGCGCCTTCTGTTTTTCGTCAAGAATGTTGCCGCTGATCAGGCCGGGATGCTGTGCCAGTGATAGGTGTGCGGATAAGAACAGGAACATCAACAACAGGAACCGCTGCATGCAACAAAGGTATCTGCTTCAGGATGAAATGGAAACAGATTATGCGCTATGGGAATTTTTTAACATCGAAAGGATGCCGGCACTGATGAATGCGACGTAAAAACCAAAGCTCAGGAAGCCCGCCATCTCCAGCAGCGCTTTTGCAACCCGCCCGCTCGACTGGTCAATGATACCCAGCGCCATAAGGATAATGAACAACACGATGGATGCAAACGGCAGCATGCGCGTAAAGCGTGTGTCGCTGCGCATGATGGACCGCACCAGGTTGTTGATGGCCGAAAGGGGTACCAGCGCCAGCACGATCATCGAGATGGCCAGCATGAAATATTCCATGGTCATCGGCCCGCGGTCCTCGCCACGAACACCCTCCACGAAGGTGCGCACCATATGAAAGCCACTGATGCGGTTCACCGAGGTGAAAACCAGCAGCGTGAACCAGGGGAGGAAGAACGCTGCAGCGATGATGGCAGAAAGGACGATCGAAAAGATCCGCGCGTTGATGCTCATGGTGGTGGTTGAACCACAAAGGTGCGTATTACAAAGAAAATGGTAAAAACTGCCAACCTGTCACGCCCCACAGCCTGAATTGTTATCTTTGCGACCAATTTGCTGATATGTTTGAAGAAGTGCCAACGAGGACCCATGATGAGGCGCGGCAGGGTGAGGCCTTTGCTCCCTTTGCCGGCGACCCGGCCGTTTACAAGGCCCGGTTTTATATCGAAAGCTATGGTTGCCAGATGAATTTCAGCGACAGCGAGATCGTGGCATCCATCCTGCACGAAGAGGGCTTTGGCGCTACCCGCAACTTCGAGGAAGCCGACCTGATCCTGCTGAATACCTGCTCCATCCGCGAAAAGGCCGAACAGACGGTGCGCAAGCGGCTTACCGAATTCAAAAAGCTGAAGAAGGCAAGACCCGCAACGCTCGTGGGTGTGCTGGGCTGCATGGCAGAACGCCTGAAGTCGCAGTTCCTGGAGGAGGAAAAGCTGGTGGATATCGTGGTAGGCCCAGACGCCTACAGGTCGCTGCCCAGGCTGATCGCTGAAGCCGGCGACGGGCAGAAGAGCGTCAACGTACTCCTGAGCCGTGAAGAAACCTATGCCGACATCTCCCCCGTACGCCTAAACAGCAATGGCATTACCGCCTTTGTCAGCATCATGCGCGGGTGCAACAATATGTGCTCGTTCTGCGTGGTGCCCTTTACCCGCGGCCGCGAGCGCAGCCGGGATGCGGCCAGCATCATCAGGGAATGCCGCGAGCTTTTTGAAAGTGGCTACCGCGAGGTGACCCTCCTCGGGCAGAACGTGGACAGCTATTATTATACTCCCGAAAATGGCAACCCGGTCACCTTTGCAGCCCTGCTGGAGCAGGTGGCGCAGGTATCGCCCGATCTCCGCGTCCGTTTTTCCACTTCGCACCCCAAGGATATCACAGATGAAGTGCTGACCACCATGGGACGTTACGAAAACATCTGCAAATACATCCACCTGCCGCTGCAGAGTGGATCAACACGCGTGCTGCAAATGATGAACCGCAGCTATACGCGTGAGTGGTACACGGCAAAGGTGGACAGGATCCGCGAACTGCTCCCCGGTTGTGGCATCAGTTCGGATGTGATCGCAGGGTTCTGTACCGAAACCGAAGATGACCACGGGCAGACACTGAGCATGATGGAGTACGCGCAGTACGACATGAGCTACATGTTCTTCTACAGCGAGCGGCCGGGCACACTGGCGCAGCGGCGCTATGAGGATGATGTGCCGGAAGCCGTCAAAAAGAGGCGCCTGCAGGAGATCGTGGAATTACAGAACCGTCTTTCCCTTGAAAGCAACCAGAAGGACCTTGGTAAAACCTTCAGGGTCCTGGTAGAAAATACATCAAAGAGAAGCACGTCCGACTGGATGGGACGCAACAGCCAGAACAAGGTGGTGATCTTCCCCAAGAGAGATGCCGGGCTGCAACCCGGGGATTATGCGGAAGTGAAGATCCGGGAATGCACGCAGGCGACCCTCCTCGGCGACATGGTTTGAATCAACAGAAACAAATGGAATTACAATCGATCAAGAACAGGTTTGGCATCATAGGAAATTCACCGGCGCTCAACTATGCCCTGCAGGTGGCCACGCAGGTGGCGAATACCGACCTGACGGTGCTGATCTCGGGTGAAAGTGGTGTGGGAAAGGAAGCGTGCTCGCATATCATTC
>DASUVB010000284.1:0-2608 GCA_036373835.1 Flavisolibacter sp.
TGGCCTCTTTTACCAGCTTCATACAAAGCAGTTGGATGGAACTGTATGAATTCCATGTTCTCGATGCGGCCCTTCGCGCGGTATACCATGGCCACTCCGTCGCCGGTGGCGATATACGGGTTGGTGGTGGTCCGGTACACCTGCCCGTTGCCACCGGTAGCCAGCAGCGTGATCTTGGAAAGGATCTTTTCAATGCGGTTGTTATTCGCATTCAGCACATACACACCATAGCAGCATACGTCGGGCGTTGACTTGGTGACCAGGTAGCCAAGGTGGTGCTGGGTTATGATATCGACGACGAAGCAATGGTGGACAAGACTGATGTTCGGTGTTTTTTGCACGGCATCCAGCAGCGCGCGTTCCATTTCCCTTCCTGTTACATCCTTGTGGTGCAGGATGCGAAACTCGGAATGACCTCCCTCCCTGCCCAGCTTATAATCACCTTCGGCATCTTTATCGAACGATGCGCCCCAGGCGATGATCTCGTCGACGCGTGCAGGTCCTTCCTTCACCACGATCTCCACCACCTCGCGGTTGCATAGGCCGTCCCCGGCAACAAGTGTATCCTCGATGTGCTTTTCGAAAGAATCGTTCTCCAGGTCATTGACCACCGCGATGCCGCCCTGCGCATACTTGGTGTTGGTCTCTTCGGGCGACGCCTTGGTGATGATGGTCACCTGCCGTTTTGGAAAATGTTGTGCCACCTTGAGCGCATATGTCAGCCCCGCGATCCCGGAACCTATTACCAGAAAGTCTGTCTGCATGTTTCATTTTTTCTTGCGGCTATACCGTTCCTGCGACTACCTCGCGCTCTATCCACGCGCCATGTTCCTTCAGCAGCGCGATCAATTCGTCAACGGCTGTCTCGCTGGGAACATTCCTCTTTACAACTTCCTTTCCCTTGTACAGGGTGATCCTGCCGGGACCACTGCCTACGTACCCGAAGTCCGCGTCGGCCATTTCACCCGGTCCGTTGACGATGCATCCCATGATGGCAATTTTCACACCCTTGAGGTGGTTGGTGACCGCACGGATGCGCGCCGTGGTCTCCTGCAGGTCGAACAGCGTTCTGCCGCACGACGGGCAACTGATGTATTCCGTTTTCGATATCCGCGTGCGCGTGGCCTGCAGGATGCTGAATGCGGTGTTATTGATGAAAGCTTCGGGAGTCTGGTGCTGCATGTAATTCCGGCCGCTCACACCCTGGAGTGCAGATGATTGTTGCTGGTAGCTCCGCGCTGTCATGCCGAAGCACACACCGTCGCCCATCCCGTCCAGCAGCAGGGCTCCTGTTTCTGTCGCATAATGGACCAGGTGTTCATCAGTGGTGTTCCAGTCGCTGTCCGTGATCAGCACCACCGGGTTCCTGATATCCCGGCTCATCAATTCTGCGAACATCCTGCGCACTGCCTGCATAGCGTTCGTGCATGTACTGCTCAGGCATATAACCACCGCCGGGTCATTTGCAATGGCATCCAGCCACGTGAAATCATTGATAGGAGTATCGTCGCTGAAGCAGTCGATCATCACGAAATTCAGCGTATCGCTCCTCAACGCACTTTTTACAAAACCGCTGTCCTCGAATATGGGGAAGCACGTTGTTTTATCGGGAGCTGTCGCCCACGCTGCCGGGTACAGGATCACGCGAAGCGTCCCAGGCAGGGCAAATGGCGGAACCATGTGTCCTGTGAAAATATAATCGGCAGCCATGTCCGAAATGGCCCACTTGTCAGAAGCCGCATCGTACGTATACCCGACAGAACGCAGGTCATCGGGAGTGATCGTCTCCAGCTTGCTGAGGTCTGCGACCACCACGGGAACATGCTGCGCGCCGACGTTGGATACAGCGAACGTCGGTCGCCTGCGGTACTCGAAAGGAGAATACGGCAGCTTTTCGACAGGTGGCACCTGGCCTGTTTTCACAGAAGCGATCCGCTGGGGGGCGTAGCGCTTTACAATATCGCGGCAAACGGGGATCTCCAGTTCCGGGTCCTCGGTCAGCGACACCCGGATGGTATCGCCGAGGCCATCCTCGAGCAGCGTTCCGATGCCGACAGCACTTTTGATCCTTCCATCTTCACCATCTCCTGCTTCGGTAACACCCAGGTGCAGCGGGTAACATTCCCCGAATTCTTCATCCATGGTCTTCACCAGCAGCCGGTACGCCTGCACCATCACCTGCGGGTTGCTGCTTTTCATGCTGAGCACAATGTTGTGGTAAGATTCCGCGCGCGCAATGCGCAGGAACTCCATCGCGCTTTCCACCATTCCTACGGGTGTATCACCATAACGGCTCATGATGCGGTCACTCAGCGAACCATGGTTGGTGCCAATGCGCATGGCGGTTCCGTGCTGCTTGCAGATGTTCACAAGCGGCAGGAACCGTTCGCGGATCCTTTCAATTTCTTCCCGGTAATCCGCGTCGGTATATTCGATCAGCTCGAATTTTTTCTTGTCCACGTAGTTGCCGGGATTCACGCGCACTTTTTCCACGATGCCTGCCGCGATCTCCGCGGCATTCGGGGTAAAATGGATGTCGGCAACCAGGGGTGTGCTGTAGCCCCTGCGGCGCAGCTCGTTTTTAATATGCAGCAGGTTGAGCGCTTCT
>DASUVB010000285.1:0-2869 GCA_036373835.1 Flavisolibacter sp.
GTTCGAGTAACCGTTACCCCTATCACCGATAGGGTGAACGAAAATGGAGTTTCCTACCGCTTTAAAAGCACATATTTTGCAGTGGACAACGGACTTACCCGATGGTGTTCGTCGGTTTATGCCAGGGTGGGTTCCCAGAGACTTAAATTGCCGGTTGTTGGTTGTCCGGCTGAGTAACATTCAACCCATTGCACCGGCTATCCGTACCTTTAAGAAGCAGCTCATGTGGAGGTTCCTGCCGATATTACTCTGTTTATTCGCCTGCTCCAGGGGCAGTGAGCCCGGTGGTTCAAAACCGGTTTATTTAGATTCCGTAAGCGACGAATTTTCGCGGTTTTACCTGATTGATGCAGACAGCAACAATACGATGGACCTGAAGCTTGGATGGAGGCACGTGCCGCTGGGTACAAACATCACCGAGTATGCTGCGGTGGCGCTGCATCCCGGTACCAGGATCCACGCCACTATTCAATACCAGCCGATCTGCCGGGACACGACTTTTAATCCAAACGGTATCTATGTTGACACACACAGCTGCCCCGGGGGTCCCAATCAAATCCGGGTGGATACATTTATCGCCACGCCTAACCTGATGTACAGCGAGCTGTCTTCAACCACTGTGAACACTTTCCCCGGTGATAGTTTTATGGTCTTTAAAAGAACATTCGTCTGGGGCAGCATGCCGATCGGCCTTTATTTTTATAATACGGAATTATTCCACGGCTTTTTCATGAACGCCACAGCGGGATATTTACTGTTCATGGTAAACGGGAAGCGTTTTGCCGCATTGCTTAGCAGGCCGGCATTACCATTTATTGTCGGAATTACACGGGTTGACCCCTGAACGGCATCAGCACCGGCTTCTCTTCCGGAGAATTGTCTTTTAGCCGTGAAAGTTACAAAGCAACAAAGGCAAGCATTATCAACGCCCAATCGTCTGCGTATATCTGCGAAACCTGCGCGATCAAGTGAAAACATTCGCCAGGCAGCCTGCCACTAGCTCCCCGCGAACGGCGTCCCAAAGATCCCCACGGCCAGCTCTGCCCATATTAAGAAGAGCAACACCAGCAGCGCTGCCACGAGGAGCACCCGGTATTCCGCATGCTTCACCGTCCGCAGGACCAGCTCGCAGAGCAGGCCTGTGCCGAAAAGGAGTACGCCCATAATGGCGAAGTCGCGCCCGTCCCAGTCCACTTCACTGGTGAACTGCATGGCTACGAGTGGGATCAGCAGTAGAATGGTTGCCGTGATCAAGATGCCGAAAAGTCGTGTGTTCTGCCTGAGCATAGATTTGATTTTATTGTATTGAATATTTTGAATGTTACGAGGACAGGTCCTGCACCATCAGGTCGATCTTGTCGAACAGTTCACCCACGCCAAGGGCCGCCCACAGGATGAACACGCCCAGCAGGATCTTTACCACCATGGGCAGTGTGAAGCCGAACATATTGCGGACCAGCTTGTTGGCCGGGGGAAAATAAACGAATGACAGGAGCGCCACGAAAATGCCGAAACCGGGGTCATTGCCCCAGAACATATTAACCACCCCAATAGCCAGCACCACCGCGCCAAACAACCAGCCGATGGCATGAAAAATAGGCGTGGGATGCGTTACGTTTACACCAGGTTTGTTGGTCATACTTCTATGTATTGATTATGTAGAATTAATTTTTCACCAGTGCCCGCCTGCCCGCTCTCCGGTGGTTGCCGTTTCAAAAGCACTTTGTACTTCAAAGTTAAATAAAAGTACTTTGTATTTCAAAGTATGTGGAAAAGTTTTTCTTTTTTGGTGATCCGGCTAAGGGGGCTGGCCGGACGAAGAGGGTGGCGTTGGGCCGCGCGGCTGCACACGCCCGGGAAACATTGCGCTGGTATCATCTAGCCTTCTTCGTTCGACCTTTTCACCGCTGCCCAGCTGATCTGCCGTACGCTGCGCATCAGCAGCCATGTGACGGTCCCGGACAGCACCATCCCGGCGATAACCGCCCAATTGTTGTCATACAAAATGAAGTGCACAGCGCCCATGATCCCCATGATGAGCAGCACGAAAAGATTGCGGAGGAAGCCGGCGCCCTGCTGGTTATTGCTTTGTGGAAGGGAAAAAGGGAATGCCTTGTGACTGACAACAACAAGCAGCATGGAGAGGAGCAGCACATTGAACAGTGCCAGCAGGATATTCGGGAGTACGTGCGGACCGATGACCGCCAACGCCAGCACGGTCACGGCAACAGCCAGCGGTATGTAAAACTTGTAGATCGCCGCCTTCGCCGCGCCCAGGATCACTTCGCCCGGTCTTGCTACCGGGGCCGTATAAAAGATCCACGCAGCCTTGTACCGCTCCGAATAAAACATCTGGCCCAGTCCCATGGTCAGCACCACGCTGCTGAAGTACAGCATTGTCAGCATCATCGCTTTCCCGCTGCTGTTTTCTTCGGCAATTTCCCGCAGGGTCGTCTCCCGGTTGTTCAGGTACATCACCACCACCAGCATGATCATATACCCCACGCCCGGGTACACCTTCAGCTTGAAGTCGCGGCTGCGGGCGCTTAGCTTCCAGGTGAAAAGAAACCCAATACGCTCGGCCGCCCCGCGCGTCGTGAGCCGTGCCAGCCAGCCCGCATAACCTGCTGACGCGGCGCGTTCCTTTTTTCCAGGGACTTTTGCGGGGGCAGACGCCGTATCCACCATTGCAAGCTTATTGTTAAAGGAAGGGGCGAGATAGCGGATCACCACAAAAATGCACGCCAGCGGCACCGCGAACGAAAGCAGCAGGGACACGGACCCTATGGTATCAAACTGCAGCCGGTACAAACTTTCCCAGGCACTGGCAAACCAGAAAAAAGGGTAATACACGATCCAGTCTACCGTG
>DASUVB010000286.1:0-7392 GCA_036373835.1 Flavisolibacter sp.
GGATACTATGCTGAGTTCAGGGTGAAGCGTTTTTCTGAATTCTGGCTGAACAACGGCGGCTTTGACCAGGGTACACCTTTGCCGGTGAAGCTGCTGCAGTTCACGGCGGAAAAAACCAGCGGGCTGGATGTGGTGGTGCAATGGGACGTTGCCAGCCAGACGCTGGTCAACCGTTATGAAGTGGAACTTGCCCTCACCGAAGCAGACGTGTTGTCGAACAATTTTGTGAAGATCGGGGAGGTGGCCGCGGTACCGGGCACTGGCAACCTGCACTACGAGTTTACTGATACGGATCCTGCAAAATTTGCGACCCGGTACTACCGGCTGAAGATCGTGAACCAGGATGGCAGCTTCCAGTATTCTGCCATCCGGTCGGTGACTTTTGCCGATGCTGTACTGGAGCAGGTGTATCCGAATCCGTCTACGGGGAAGTTTTTCCTGGTTTACCAGCTGAACCCGAACGAAAGGATCACCGCCCGGGTGTATGATGCAAAGGCGAGGCTGGTGAAAGTAATAACCTTCACAGGCACAGGTATGTCTCAAAAGTTCGAGATAGACCTGTCACAGGAAGTATATGCCACAGGAGTATACCTGCTGCATATAAACCTGGGCAGTGGCACCCGGACCTATAAGTTATATAAGGAATAGCAGGGGTCTGCGGAACCCGTGTTTACCAACCCTGTTTGGCTACGCCGGCACGTATGGCAGCCATGGCCTTTTCCTCGTTGCACAGTGTGGTGAGTTTGTTCCCTTTGCCGTCATGTCCCTGCACCATATAGGCACCTTTGGCGGTTTTTGTGATCACTGCATCATGGATAGGAACATTTTTTTCCTTGGTTTTTACATTGTACGCTGTCAGCTGAACCTCTGCCATATGGTTAAGTTTTTAGATTAGTAAAATTAAATCTACATCATTTCGGCAAAAGCGAGGCCAATCTGCGCATCTTTCATTGCAGTGCCTCGTTTAAATGCCTGGCAGTATCACCTTATTTTACCGAGCCCCAGGATGAGGTTGATATTATCGACCCCCGAGTTCGGCCGCTTCAGGCTGGCATTCGAAAGGTGACGGAACCGGACCTGGAAATTCCAGAAAAAGGGTTTGTCGGGCTTCGGCTGAACATAAATGCCAATGGCCGCGTTGTCAGAAAAAATGAACCCGTTGGCCTGGCTGGGAAGTTCCGCGGTGATATAGTGCGGGCCGGACCCGATCATTTCATACAACAACAGGCGTGGCGTAAGCCGCTGGTAATACCGCAAGCCGATATTACAGCCGAATTCAATATCGAGCGGACGCGTGGTCAGCACAGGATTGAACTGGGGTTCAAGATAAAAGGCCAGAAAATCCTTCCGTGGGGTCCTGCCAAACTGCCATGATAAGTCAGCCGCCAGGTAAACAGGGGAATAACGGTCGGGCTGGTTCAGCTCAAAGCCAATGCCGGTAAAGAGTGCGGCTGACCGGAAACGACCCCCGGTTTGTTGAGTATGAGCCTGGGTCCCAAACAGAAACAGGGCCGCGGACAGGAGAACTAATGGCTTGCAGATCATGGGCGCAAACATAGCAAGTTTTAACCCACCAGCTGATCCTTAAGCAGTTCCGGCAACGGTATTTTGACTGATTTCAGGAGTATGCACAATACGGCGCAAGCACCTCCGTTATAGACCCGGACCCCGGAATTTACTGACGAATTTGCAGTATGGGTATTTAGGGAAGCAACATTTTATTAACCAGCTGTTTATATATCTATCGTAATTTTTCATGCGTCCGGAAGCTAGGACTTACCGGATTTGCAGGCTACATTTGAGTTCGTTAGTACGAAAAACACCGTCTCGGACTTGAAAAGCCAGATGTCCGTCCCCCCGAAGACTTGTGCTAACCCCAAATCCTCTGAAACATCTTCCGGTATCACTTGAAACCTAATCCAATTCTTGGGTCGGCATTGTTTACCCTAAAAACACAAACAATGTTGAAAACTAAAAACACCCGGATGATTGTACCGTTGCTGTTGTTGCTGCCGAACTTCTCCGCCCTTAAAAGTGAGCCGTTTCATATGGGGCAGCAGGTGCAACAGGAACAGGTCTCCGAACAGGAACTTTCCGCAGGCTACACCTACTTTTTCACCCACGATTCCCTTTTAGACACAGAAAGAGCTCTCACCGCTCCCACCATTATCTGGAACAAGTATGCATCCAGGGCTGTAAAGGATGTGCTGAAGCGGGAAGGCGAGGCACTCGATAAGGTCAGCAAGCGCAGTGACCGGTATTTCCAGACGATTGAAAAGGTTTTTGCGCAATACAACCTGCCGGCACAGCTGAAGTACCTGGCCGTGGTGGAATCACAATTGAGGACAACCGCTCCCTCCCGGGTTGGCGCCAAAGGAGTCTGGCAGTTCATGCCGACTACGGCCCGCGAACTGGGACTGAAGGTCCAGGGAAAGACCGACGAACGGACGCATTTTTATAAAAGCACTGTCGCGGCGGCCAAATATATCAGGAGCCTCCATGGCATGTTCAACGACTGGCTGCTGGTTCTGGCTGCCTATAACAGTGGTCCCGGCCCGGTGCTGAGCGCCATCAAAAAGTCAGGGAGCCGGAACTTCTGGGTTCTGCAGCGCTTCCTGCCCGCGGAAAGCCGCGCGCACGTGAAGCGTTTTATCGCCACGCATTACTATTTTGAACAGGAAGGAAGCGTTACCATCCTGACGCGAAATGAAGCACTGGCGTATGAAAAGGCCACCCGGGAATATCTCGCGTCCATAGCCGCCGCTTCCGGCACAGAAAAAGAAAAGGAAATGGCACCCGAAGTCGCCACGATTACAGATTAGTCCCTTAGTTGTTTTGTCATAACAAAGCCCCGCTCATGGCGGGGCTTCTTTATTCTGTAACAGTCCAACGACTGCATTAAACATCTATGCGGGCATATTTTGCGTGGCTTTCGATGAATTCCCGGCGCGGTGCCACTTCATCGCCCATGAGCATGCTGAAAACGCGATCCGCTTCAGCAGCGCTTTCAATCGTTACCTGCTTCAGGGTGCGGGTATTCGGGTTCATGGTTGTTTCCCAAAGCTGTTCGGCATTCATTTCTCCAAGACCCTTATACCGCTGAATGTTGACACCTTCCGGGTTGGTCCCGCCCATGCGTTCCACCAGCATTTTTCGCTGCTCTTCATTATAAGCGTATACCTGTTCCTTGCCTTTTTTCACCAGGTACAGCGGTGGCTGCGCGATATAGACATAGCCCTGCTCAACCATTTCCTTCATATACCTGTAGATAAATGTCAGGATCAGCGTAGCGATATGACTGCCATCCACGTCGGCATCGGTCATGATGATGAGTTTGTGGTAACGAAGCTTCACAAGGTTCAGCGCTTTTGGGTCTTCCGGTGTTCCGACCGTGACGCCCAGCGCCGTGTACATGTTCCGGATCTCTTCGTTCTCGTAAATCTTGTGCTCCATCGCTTTTTCTACGTTCAGGATCTTTCCGCGAAGGGGCAGAATCGCCTGGAACGAACGGTCGCGGCCCTGCTTGGCCGTTCCGCCGGCAGAGTCACCCTCGACCAGGAAAAGCTCGCATTTTTCAGGATCCCTTTCAGAGCAATCGGCCAGCTTGCCCGGGAGGCCGCCGCCGCTAAGCACACTTTTCCGCTGTACCATCTCGCGTGCCTTGCGCGCGGCCGCGCGTGCCTGTGCTGCAAGAATTACCTTGTTGATGATATTCCGCGCCTCCTTCGGATTTTCCTCCAGGTACGCTTCAAGCGCCCTTGAAACAGTCGTATCAACAACGCCCATGACCTCGTTGTTTCCCAGCTTGGTCTTGGTCTGGCCTTCAAACTGTGGCTCGGGCACCTTCACCGAAATGATGGCGCTCAGGCCCTCGCGGAAGTCATCTCCCTCTATGGTCACCTTGGCCTTTTCGAACAGCCCGTTCTTGTCACCATACGATTTGAACACTCTCGTGAGCGCCCGGCGGAAACCGGCAACGTGGGTGCCGCCTTCGATCGTATTGATATTATTTACGTAGGAATAGATATGCTCATTGAAGCTGTTGTTGTACATAGTGGCTACTTCAACAGCAACGTTTGTTTTTTCGTCCCGGCCTTCCACGAACAGTACTTTGGGCAACAGCGCCTGCCGTCCTGCGTTGGCATCAAGCATTTCAACAAATTCCACGATGCCGCCTTCGCTGTAGAAAGTCTTGGTGTAGTTCAATCCACTTTCCTCATCCTTCTCGCGCATGTCGTTCAGGGTGATGGAAATGCCTCGGTTCAGGTATGCCAGCTCGCGCAGCCTGCCTTCCAGTATGTCCTTGTTGTATTCCGAGGTAATGAAAATGGTATCATCGGGCCAGAAGTGTACGGTCGTACCGGTCCTGTCGCTCGCGCCGATCTCGCGAACCGGGTACTGCGGAATGCCGATGCGGTATTCCTGCTCGTATATTTTTCCATCGCGCTGAACGGTTACGTGGAGGCGGGTGCTGAGCGCGTTCACACAGCTGACGCCAACACCGTGAAGACCCCCGGACACCTTATAGCTGTCCTTATCGAATTTACCGCCGGCGTGCAGCACGGTCATCACCACTTCCAGGGCGCTGCGCTTCTCCTTGGTATGCATGGCGGTAGGGATACCCCGGCCATCATCTTCCACGGAAATGGAGTTGTCCTCATGTATCGTAACAACGATGTTTTTACAATAGCCGGCCAGCGCTTCGTCAATGGAGTTGTCCACCACTTCATACACCAGGTGGTGCAGGCCCTTCACACCCACGTCCCCGATATACATGGCCGGGCGCTTGCGGACAGCTTCCAGACCTTCCAAAACCTGAATAGAATCAGCACCATAATTCGGCATGACCGCCGGTGCCGGTGGAGTAGCCAGAGAATCTAAAATATCACTCATTTGGGGATAATATTTGTGCACACGGATGGTGCAGGTCCATTCCTGCAAACATACCGAAAATAAGCCGTTTCAGCGGTGTGAATTGCGTTAAAAAATGCAGGAAAAACCATGGTTTTCAGAGGCCATGAAATAAATCTTACCAGGTCGTGTTCATCAACTGCATGGAGATGTTCTCTGTGATGTACATCGTGGCATGTTCCCGGTGATCCACGGGTGCTGAAAGGAGCCTTTGGATAATGTCAGCCGTCGAAAACACAAGCGTGCCATGGGGAAGGATGATTTCGATCGTATCGTGCTGGGGAATGATGCGCACTCCGGTATGGTCTTCCCTGCCGGCGATGGAAACCAGGGCCGTGTACGACTTTCCTCCATACGGGAACTGAACATTGAATACTCTGGACATTGGCTTGTTGCTATGTTCCGCGAAACAGGGTGTAGTCGTCCGGGAACGGATATTTAAAAACGGGCTGCTGCAGCAAAATTAAAGAGGGAATGCTTCCAGGATACCAGTGATGTTGGAAGTACACACTACAGGCTGTTGACCTTTTCGGTCATCAGCTGCTTCACCAGCTTTTCCAGCTCGTGGATGCGCCTTTCGAGGTGGGGCAGGTTCCGGAAAACAGCCTGGCTGCGAAGAGCATTCGTGTAGTCAGCGGCAGGGGAGCCTGTGACCGCGCTGTAAGGTTCTTTCAGCGACTTGCTTACGCCACTCTGGGCATTGATCTTGGAGCCATCAGCGATCTGTATATGTCCTACGAGTCCGGCCTGGCCGCCGATCATTACGTTGTTACCGATCTTGGTGGAACCGCTGACGCCTGCCTGGGCGGCGATCACGGTGCTGTTGCCCACTTCCACGTTATGGGCGATCTGGATCAGGTTATCCAGCTTGGCACCCGACTTAATGCAGGTGGATCCCATAGTGGCCCTGTCAATGGTGGTATTGGCGCCGATCTCCACGTTGTCCTCGATGACGACGTTCCCGATCTGGGGAACTTTACGGAAAGAGCCATCCGCCTGCGGGGCAAAGCCAAACCCGTCGGACCCGATCACCGTCCCTGCATGAACGGTCACATGGTTATGAAGGATGCAGTCATGGTAGATTTTAACCCCCGGGTGGATGATGCAGTTCTCGCCGATCACCACGTTGTCGCCTATGAATGAGTTCGGGAAGATCTTTGTATTGCGCCCGATACGGACTTGTTCGCCGATGTATGAAAAAGCGCCCACAAACACATCGTCTTCCAGCTTTGCCGAGGACGAAATAAAGCTTGGTTGCTGGATCCCCTTCATCTGTTGGGTGACCATTTCCTGGTATTTCCCCAGCAGCTGGGCGAAGGCGCTGTACGCGTCCTTTACGCGGATCAGGGTGGGTTTTACGGCCTGGCGAACCTCGTAGTTCTCATTGATAATGGCGATCGAGGCGTTGGTAGTATACAGATAGTCTTCGTACTTCGGATTGGCAAGAAAAGTCAGCTGCCCCTGCTCTGCCTCTTCTATTTTCCCAAAAGAGGTAACTGCTGCGGATTCATTCCCTTCAATTTTCCCATTTACCAGTATAGAGATCTGGGCTGCTGTAAACTGCATATAATATTTTGGTGCTTCAACAAGATAACGAAGATAACGGCTTTTAGAGCCTTTTATTCTTATTTAAGATAGCAAAGGTAATATTTTTTGAAAGGGGAGGAGAGCCGCTGGTGGATGAGCGCATTGTCCACTTTCGAGATGTCGGAAACATGTCCTTCACGGAACAAAATGCGGATATGTTCGTCGAACGGATTATAGGTTGTATTGACCGCTTCACCGGTAAAAACAAAGTACCCGGCTTCTTCGGGTGTGATGTTTAAACGCCCCGCCATTTCATCCCGGAGCTGCACGATTTTCATTTCCCCGAACGGCTCCGAACTGAACTTGACCTTGAGCAAATTTCGGTCAACGAGCCCTTTGCACAGGCGGCCAAGGACCGGGTCCCTGTGACCGCACCAGTTCTTGATGGTGCACATCACGTCCGTATCATCGAGCTGGGCGAATTTTTCCAGGTGCCTGGTGAATTCCATGCCCGGCTGTTCTTCCCGCAGGAAAAAAGTCAGTTGCGGCGAAGCCGCCTCCAGGTCTTCCCCGCGTGCAATCAGTTCCTGCGCCCGGTTGATGATGCGCACAAGCATTTTTTCGGCTGACAGGACCGTCTTGTGCAGGTACACCTGCCAGTACATGAGCCTGCGTGACACCAGGAATTTTTCCACTGTATAAATTGCCTTCTCCTCTACCATAAGTTCTCCTTCATGTACGGTCAGCATTTTCAGAATGCGGTCATAACCGATCGCGCCTTCCACCACGCCGGTGAAGAAGGAGTCCCGGTTCAGGTAATCCATACGGTCCACGTCCAGCTGGCCGGATACCAGCTGGTGCAGGAATTGTTTTGGATACGTGCCGTTGAAGATATCAATGGCTACCCGCAATTGTCCCCCGAACTGCTCATCCAGTATATGAAGGATCAGCCGG
>DASUVB010000287.1:0-2473 GCA_036373835.1 Flavisolibacter sp.
ATTCCCATTGGCATCCATATGCGCTCCTTCCGCGCTATACCAGCCTCCGGGGGCTGTCATTTGCTTCGCCCAAACGAAATTGCCGGCATTATCCAGCTTCCATATAAATCCGTCTACTCCCGGGAAAGCGGCTGTCAGGTTGTAGACAGCAGGGCCGGGGTCAAAATCGGCCGTGCCGGTACCGCCACCGCCACCAAAACCACCGCAGATGTAAAAGTTTCCCGCCGCATCAGCAAGCGGTATTCCCGACATGCCCCCCCAATTGGAAACCCCGGTACGCCGCACCCATAAAAAATTGCCGGCGGCATCCAGCTTTTCAACATACATATCATTATTCCCTATAACCGTGATCGCATGTACTGGAGTTCCGGGATCAAAATCCACGGTCCCAAAAAAAGAACCCGAAAAAACAACGCTATTGGAAGCATCGAAGGCTATGCCCAGTGGTTGCATTGCCGTATAGGAACCGGACAGGTGGCGGGCCCAAAGAAAGGACCCATCAGCGCCGAGCTTTTCCACAAACACATTGGTTCCCGGATCCGAAGTTGCCGCCGACGTCATGTTCATCACCCCGGCGCCGGGATCAAAATCAGCCGTGCCCTCAAAGGTTCCTGTGAATACAACATTTCCTGCATGATCGCACCGGATGACGCCTATGATTTCATTCCCGGGTCCCCCTATCCTGCGTGCCCAGGCAAAGACGCCGTCAGGAGTCAGCTTCAGGATGAAAGCATCAACGCCACCAGCGGAAGACATGGAGTAGGTGCCGCTACCGGGTTCAAAGTCCTTCGAGCCCCGGAACCCGCCTGCGACATACACATAGCCTGCTGCATCGGTGGTAATACTGAGCCCACCACTGAGCGAATCGCCATCGAGCTTCACCGCCCACAGGAGATTGCCCGAAGGGTCCAGCTTCTGGACAAACATATCGGAGCCGTATGTCGTTGAGGTCATACTGAAGATACCGGCTCCTGGATCAAAATCTACCGTACCCCGGAACAGGCCAGTGGTATACACATTACCCACAGCATCAGTTGCGACGGCATTACTGCGGTCCTGCTGAGCGGCACCCATTGATACTGCCCATCCAAAAGTCTGGGCGCCTGAAGAAAAAGGTAAAATGCAGGCATAAGCCAGGATGGCGAATGTAATGTGTCTCATAACGTTGGTTTGGTGCGTGGCAGATAAAGCAACTATTAATTTACGAAAAGCGGTATACTTCAAATGCAGTATTTCTATTGCTTCAGTCGCAGGATAGCTCCTATTTTGTTGTTCACGTTCAGTTTCGAATACGCGTTCTGCAGGTGTTTCCGGACGGTCTGGGAACTGATGCCCAGTTCATCCGCAACTTCCCTCGCGGTCAGCCCCCGGGCAGAGAGGCTCAGTATTTCATGTTCCCTTTTTGTCAGCACAGTTTGCGCGTTTTTCATCGTAAAATGAATCCATTTACTGAACGGTGAGCAGCTGGCGGTGTACCTCATTGCCTGCGACTGCTTCCACCAGGTACATGCCGGACATTACGGTCGACAGGTCCACACGCCATTGCCTGCTGCTACCCTGCCGCTGTTGTGACAGCACCAGCTTACCGGTCATATCGTAAAAGTTCAGGACAACTGATGGCCGTGCCTCCTTCAACTCCACCAGCACATTCCCGCGGGCCGGGTTGGGAAACAGCCGGATGACGGGTGTGCCGGTGATCTCCGGGTTTACCCTTTTCAGCGTCTTGGCGGTTTGTGCCAGCTTTACCACGGCAAAATTGCCGTTACCTGCGTTTAATGCATACTTCGTCTTGGCGGGATCGAAATCAACGATGCCACTAAAGTTGCACGAAGCATATACCGATCCGTCACTGGCAACCTGGATACCGTAGCCGAAAGCGTAAGAGCCGTTGCTGGTCGTGATCGGCGCTACCCACACGAAATTCCCCGCGGCGTCCAGCTTCAGAACGTGCATCGCACCACCATTTACATTGAGTGAGTACGTGGCAGGCCCGGGGTCAAAATCAAAGCTGCCGGTCCCGGTGTAGTCCCCGGCAACATACACGTTGCCGGCTGCGTCCACATCAATACCATCGCCATGGCATGTTTTGCCCGATGCATTGCTGGCGCCCCCGTCGACCTTCTTCGCCCATATAAAGTTTCCGTTGTTATCGAGCTTCCAGACAAACAGATCCTGCGGGTTGGGAACCGTCAGGCTGTATACGCCGGCACCCGGGTCAAAGTCAACGGTACCCGAGAAATAACCGGTGCTCAGCATATTGCCGGAAGCATCGAATTCAATATCCGTGATATCCAGGCAACAGCCTCCATTCAGCAACTGTTTCACCCAAATAAAATTTCCATCAGCATCCAGTTTTTGAATAAACCGGTCGCTATTGGTCCCCGGCGCTGTAAGCGTTGCGGTGGGATCGAAGGTTGCCGTACCACTGAAAGATCCTGAAACGAATACATTCCCTGACGGATCCACCCTGATA
>DASUVB010000288.1:0-6817 GCA_036373835.1 Flavisolibacter sp.
TTGTTCGCGGTTCGCGGTTCGGGGTTTGCGGTTCGCGGTTTGCGGTTCGCGGTTCGCGGTTCGCGGTTTGCGGTTCGCGGTTCGCGGTTCGCTTTTTCCATTTTACATTTTTCATTTAACCGCATTAAAAAGCATCCGCGACAACCTTCGTTCCCCGGATAACCTGTGCACCATGTCGAGGAATGCCTGGAGGCCGTTAAAGTTTGTTTCTTCCTCAAACTGCATGAGCTGTTCCTTTCTTTTATCGCGTGCCGCCGCCCATTTCCCTGAAGTATGTTCCATATTCCCGGTAACATCATGAACTGCAATGTCATGGAAGCCGGCAGCCTGCAGCAGGCGTTCGTTCTCGCCCGGGGGCGAGAAAAGAAAAAAGCCGATGGAACTACGTACTGCGAGTTCTTCGTTCGAAACGATACCCGTGACCACCACCGGGTCCGTATAGAGCAGGCGGCCCCCTGGTTTGAGAACACGGTGCCATTCCGACAGAACAGCAGGCCTGTTATCGAGATGATTGATGGCATCGATGCATACAACAGCATCAAATTCGGCGTTCTTAAAGGGAAGGACCGCTGCGGCATCGCCCTGCAGGAATGTAAGTTTTTCTTCCAGCTGGTGTTCCCGTGCCAGGTGCCTGGCATTCAGTACGCCCTCCGCGTTGATATCCATTCCTGTGACATGGCAACCGGTTTCCTGCACCATGAACACTGCTGGTCCGCCCGTGCCCGGTGCGACCTCCAGCACATGCATTCCGGACGTCAGTTGCAGCAGGGAGAAACAGGTGCGGTATTCCACAGCCGTCAGCCAGCTGGTCTGCCCGATGTCCATTCCAAAAGCCTCCTGGCGGATCTCGCGGTACAGGTCCTCCGCCGCATGGCGGTACGTGGTGTCGTACAATTCTGTTTTCGGTGTCGAAGCCATGGGTTGAAATTATCGAATGTGGTCCAATAGAAGGGAGTCTGGATGCCGGGCCGTTGCTGGTTGCTGGGGTATAATTTTCGCGGTTCACGGTTCGCCGGACACTGCTTTCCCGAAGATGGTGCGAAGATGGCCTGATTCAAGAAATTCCGTGTATGTTCCTTAAAAGTATTTTGATGAAACCTGTGAAACTATATACTGGTTTCTGGTGAATGAACGTTATCGGGTTATGCGATCCACCTTTTTTCGCTACCTCAAAATCACCGTCCTCGCGCTCGTCGTTATTTTTCTTTGCGGCTTCATGGTGCCTGAAAATTTCAGCATGCCGGTGGAAGGCGCTACGCGCAAAAGCTATTCCCAGCAATCCTTTTGGGCATATCCCTGGGGCAGGTCGGTCACGCATAAAGGCGTTGACATCTTCGCCAGGAGGGGAACGAACGTCCGCAGCGCCACTGCAGGCATCGTCCTGTTCAGTGGCGTGAATAAAATCGGTGGGAACGTTGTGCTGGTACTTGGCCCGAAGTGGCGCATACACTATTATGCACATCTTGACAGCATAAAAGCCGGCAGGTTCTCGATCCTGTCACGCGATGAAGTGATCGGGACTGTCGGTACCACAGGGAATGCAGTGGGCAAGCCTCCGCACCTGCATTATACCATCCGCTCCGTCATACCTTATCCGTGGAGGCGCGACAACAGCATCCAGGGCTGGAAGAAAATGTACTACCTGAATCCCATCACCTACCTGAATTCGTGCAAATAAGCGTGCGGCTTTTGGGTTTGTTGGGATGGAGGTGTATTTTGAACCAATGTCGCCAAAGGAAAAAGATCCCTACCAGGTAACCTCCGATTCCTGGAACCAGGTAGCACAGGTTTACTACGAAAAATTCATGGACCGTGATACGTACCATGATACCTACGACCTGTTCTGCGAACTGGTGAAGCAGCCGCGGGCAAAGATCTTCGAGATTGGTTGCGGCCCGGGGAATATCACAAAGTACCTGCTGTCGAAGCGGCCGGATTTCCAGGTGACCGGCATCGATGTGGCTGAAAATATGGTCCGCCTTGCCCGTAAGAACAATCCTACGGCCGACTTCACCGTCATGGATGCCCGGAACATTGGCTCCATTACCGAGCGTTTCCACGGAATCGTATGCGGATTTTGCATGCCCTACCTCTCGAAAAAGGATATTGAAAAACTGGTGACCGACTGTGCGCAGCTGCTGCACATGGGTGGTATTCTGTACCTCAGCACGATGGAGGGCCGGGAGGAAAGCTCCGGCTATGTCACCGGCAGCACCGGACACCAGGTATATATGTACTTTCACCAGGAGGCATTTATCCGCCAATGCCTTGAAGCCGGCAGCTTTGAAGTCCTGTACCTTTTGTGGAAGCACGACCCATTGAATGACGGCATTCCCGACATGATCTTTATTGCGAAAAAAATATCATGACATTTTCCTGATGGAATACCTTTTTTCATATGGTACGCTGCAGCACGAAGATGTGCAGTTGAAGCTCTTCGGGCGGAAGTTGCAAGGCACGCCAGACATTTTACCCGACCACGTGGTCATGCCTGTTGATATCACGGATGAGGCTTTTCTTGCTGCCGGCGGGAACAGGAACCAAATGATCGCCGTACGTACGCCCGGAAAATATATTGCAGGAACTGTTTTCGAGGTTTCTGAAGAGGAATTGAAAACTGCGGACCGTTATGAACCGTCCAACTACAAAAGGTTTCTCGTAAGCCTGCATTCGGGAAAACAGGCGTGGGTATATGCCGCTGTGTAACGGCACACCAACTGCAAAAAATTATGCAGTGAAGTTCCCCGGCAGCAACGGGGCATAAAAAAGCCGGCCACAGTGTGACCGGCTATAGCAGCATGGTTCTTAGTTTTTCAAAACCGAATCGAGTGAATGGATCACACCATTAGATGTGGCGACATCACGATTCTGAATCACGGCATCATCAATGCTCACTTTTGCGTTGACCACTTTCACCGACAATTCCTTACCATTCAGTGATTTCAGCTTGTCGCCATCTTTCAGGTCCTTGTAGCTGATCTTACCGGCTACAACGTGGTGGTTGAGCAGGTCAGTTAATGTGGTTTTGCTTTCGGGCTTCAGAAGATCCTCGATCGCGCCTGCTTCCATTTTTCCGAACGCGAGGTCCGATGGAGCAAATACGGTAAATGGTCCTGTTCCGCTTAAAACCTGGTCCAGTCCTGATGCAACAACTCCTCTCTTAAACGTCGTCATATTCTTCTCTGAATTAACGACCTGCGTAATATTTGACATTCTTTTGATTTACCTGCCGGTAGAATAACCGGCAACCCTGTAATGTAGACCTATTGAACCGGCTTTGGTGTTAACGCGCTCTGTTTATTAATGCAACGCACCCGGTGCGAGATATAGTTGGGCGAAATGCATTCTCTTTCGAATGTTACCAGAGTATGGTCACCTTCTCATCAGAAATTGTTCGTCGTCAATACCACGAGCGAACCCGGGTACTGTATATCCGCCTGGTCTTCCGCGGTGATAAATATTTTCGTCGGCTTGACCGAAGACACTGCTTCAAAGGAACCTTTCAGCTTGCTGGACATGAACGCCGATGAACTGCTGATCCTTCCCAGGTTCCTGGTCGCGTTGTCACTGGATTCCATCCACACGATATACATGCTTTTCGAGGGCTGCAACCTGTCGGGTTCAGCCAGGTTCTTCAACTCGATCTTGATGTCGTAATTCTTATTACTGTCCTTTTTAACCTTAACAGTGCCTTCGGCTGCCGGAACCACCGTAGAGTTCAGAAAAGAAACCTTCGTGGCACACGAAGAAACATAGAACAGCACGAAAAGAGAAACAGCGGCGATAATGATCGTCCCTGCTCCCGGCTTTTTTGAAATGAATGTCATTTTATATTGTTTATTGTTGTTCCTGGTTGACAGGTAAACGGATGAACGGACATGCGTCAGACGAAGGCGCGGATATACACCCGTCTCAACCTGGCACACCTTAAAATACTTTCGGGTTTTACAGTGGTGATGGCAACTTTTGTCGCCACACCTGGTGACGTGGCATTGGAAGGAGTCTTATTGCCATGTAAGGTAACCAATCTGCATGAGCTTTGGTGTTAACAAATGGCATTTATTTTAATATCCTGACTGCGGCACAGAGAATGAGTGTGGTGCAGCTGATCCATGACAGGTAGCATGCGAGCATCTTATATATTTCCCATGTATTACCGAATCCCTTCCGGTGGCCGGTTCATTGACCTGCCTACAGACAATCGGCAAAAACAACAATTCATCCTCTTTTAGGAAACCTATCCGGGCGTCGCTACCCAGCTTTGTGCCCTAAAATGTTTTCCATGGGAAAGTTGACGCTGACCACATTGTTGTTTCTCGCGTGCCTTGCAGCAGGCGGACAGGAAGCCCTGAAGCAGACCGTAAAAGGTATCATTACTGATGCCGATTCGAAGATGCCGTTGGCCGGCGCCACCGTCTCCATCGGGGAACAATCGACCATTACTGACAGCACCGGTGAATTCCAGCTCGCAAACGTTGCTATCGGCAGGTCCCAGCTTTCAGTAAGCATGGTGGGCTATGATTCCAAAAAAACAGAAGTGATCGTGAATTCCGGGAAAGAAGTATACCTGGCCATCCCGTTAGTGGAAAATATACGCCAGATGGACGCAATAAAGATCGTTGCCCGCAGGAACCGATCGAAGCCGCTCAACGAATTCGCCTCGGCAAGCGCGCGGTCGTTCTCGGTAGAGGAAACCAAGCGTTACCCTGCAGCGGTATATGATCCCGCCCGCATGGCTATGAACTATGCCGGTGTAGCCAACAATGGTGATGGCAATAATGACATCGTGGTGCGGGGAAATTCGCCGAAGGGCGTACTATGGCGCCTGGAAGGGATCGAGATACCGAATCCAAATCACTTTGGTGCGCTGGGCAACAGCGGTGGACCGATCAGCATGTTAAGCAGCAGCACACTGGGCGCATCTGATTTTTATACAGGCGCATTCCCGGCCGAATTCGGCGCTGCCTTATCGGGTGCGTTTGATATCAATTTCCGCACCGGCAACAAGGACAAAAGGGAGTATGCATTCATGATCGGCGGCATGGGCATTGAGGCTGCAGCAGAAGGTCCTTTCAAAAAGGGCAGTGCCGCCTCCTATCTCGTCAATTACCGGTATTCCACGCTGGCATTGCTGAGTGGATTCCTCGATATAGGTGGGGTGCTTCCCGAATACCAGGACCTCTCATTCAAGCTGAATGTTCCCACGAAACGTGCGGGTACCTTTACCCTGTTTGGTTTGGGCGGCCTGAATACGGCCTCGAAAGATCCTGCGAAAGACAGCACAAAATGGAATGATGACGATCCGAATTTCGTACTGAACGGAAAGGGCAGGATGGGCGTAGCCGGGCTTGTGCACCAATACTTCATCAATGAAAGATCATATATCAGGACCACCCTTTCGCCATCGGTAAATGGATACAGGGAGATCGTTGATTCGCTCAACCCCTCCAGCCATTATGACCTGGTGAGCCTGAGCCGTACGGATAACCAGGATCTCAACTTCCGGGCATCGGTTGTGTACAACAACAAAATAAATGCAAACCATACCGTCAGAGCCGGCGTGCTGGAGAACCACATGCGGTACCGGTATTCCCTTCGTTACTTTGATGAAGCAGATGACACCTGGCGCGAAACCCTGTCGGGCAAAGGCTCGGCCAATTACTACCAGGCATTTGCCATGTGGAAGTACCGCGTGAATGCGCTGGTCACCGTCAATACCGGCGTTCATGCGTCTCATTTTGACCTGAATGGAACAGGTACTATCGAGCCACGGATGTCGGTAACGTTACAACCGGGAAAAAACCAGGTGGTGACGCTCGCCGCTGGCATTCATGCGAAGCCGGAGCACCTGTCCACCTACCTGTACGTACCGAATGGGACACCGGCAGGAACCTATCCGAACAGGGAGCTGGAAATTCCAAAAGCAGCGCATATTGTGCTGAGCTATGAGAAAGGATTTAGGAACGGCTTCCGGCTGAAGGCCGAATCTTATTACCAGCACCTGTACGATGTTCCGGTGGAAGAGAAACAGGACAGCTATTTCTCAATGCTGAATGCCGCCGCCATTTATGACCTGCTGGATATAGGAACACTGGCCAGTGAGGGCACCGGAACGAATTACGGGATCGACATCACCCTAGAAAAACCTTTCAGCCGGAATTATTACGCACTTGTCACCGGGTCTGTTTACCGCTCGCGCTACACCAACTTTTCAGGAAATGAATTCAATACGCGCTTCAACCGGGAATACCAGGTGAACCTGATCTCGGGACGGGAGTGGAAAACGGGGCGCCTCGGGAAAAACATCATCGGGCTGAATGGAAAGGTCCTGGCGAGTGGCGGCATGAAGGAGTCACCGATCGACCTCGAAGCATCCCGTACCAGGGGCAAGGTGCAGTACGTCACGAACGAATACTATTCTGTTGCCGGGGATATATACGCCCGCTTTGACGTTGGCTTTTCCTACAAGATCAACAAGCGGCATTCAACACATATCATTTCATTAGACATTCAAAACATCACGAACAGGAAGAACCTATATTTCTCTTGGTACGACAATGATAACGAAACGGTGAAAAAGGTGTACCAGCTCGGATTCTTCCCCATATTCAATTACAGGATCGAGTTCTGAGCCTGTTAACGCGGGAGATTCACAAATCTTCAATGACATCGAGGCGCAATGGCATGTGCGCTTCGATGTCTTGCCAATAGCGCAGGTTAATCGCGTGGCACGGATGTTATTCACTGCAAGATCGCTCCTACGGAGCTTGATGTGTGTTGTCGTATCGCCCGTTGTTACCGAACTGTCGCTCCTACG
>DASUVB010000289.1:0-2055 GCA_036373835.1 Flavisolibacter sp.
CCAAGGTAGTGACGCTCGACAAGGACAGTCGCAAGATGAGCCTTTCGATCAAGCAGATGTCACAGGATCCGTGGAGCGATATCGAGACAAAATTCCCTGAAGGAAGCCGTCATAAAGGAGCTGTGAAGAACATCACGCCGTACGGTGTGTTCGTGGAGCTCACCGCCGGTATTGGTGGCATGATCCATATTTC
This sequence comes from Flavisolibacter sp., assembly GCA_036373835.1. Lineage (GTDB taxonomy): Bacteria > Bacteroidota > Bacteroidia > Chitinophagales > Chitinophagaceae > Flavisolibacter. The sequence goes on from DASUVB010000289.1 coordinate 194, forward strand.
TGACCTGAGCTGGCTGAAGCGCTTCAACCACCCGAGCGAGTACACCAAGGTGGGCGAAACGATCGAAGTGGTGATCCTGGGTATTGACAAGGATAACCGCAAGCTGCAGCTTGGACACAAGCAGCTTGAAGAAGATCCCTGGAACACGCTGCAGGATACTTTCGCAGTTGGTTCGATCCATGAGGGTACTGTCATTCGTAAGGACGACAAGGGCGCTATCGTGCAGCTGCCGTACGGCCTGGAAGGCTTTGCTCCCAACCGTCACCTTGGAAAGGAAGATGGTAAGAGCGTAGGTGCTGATGAAACAGCCGAGTTCATGGTGATCGAGTTTGACCGCAACGAAAAGCGCATCGTGGTTTCACATGCACGTATCTGGGAACAGGCACGCGTTGATGAAAAGGATGCTGCAAGGAAAGAAGCAAGGGCTGATGCTGACAAAACGAAGAAGGTGATGAAGACCATCCAGAGCAAGGTGGAGAAGCCAACGCTTGGTGATCTTGGTGCACTGGCACAGATCAAGGAAAGGTTGCAGAAAGAGGAAAAAGACAACAAGTCCGAGACTGGTCCTGCCGAAGCATAATCAAACAGCTTTCAAATAACAAAGTCCTGCAGGAATGCAGGACTTTTTTTGTTCTATTTCAATGCAAAAACCACCGTTACATCATATTTGAGTCGGATCTTCCGGAAATCCACCACCGCTTCTTCGGGTGCTGCCACACCGGCATCCATGCCTTCCTTCATCATCACATTGCTGCGGACCATGGGGGGATAGTAAGGAGTATAGTATTCGTTCGGTTCATTGATCGTTACAGCATCACCAATAGTCTCATCAATGGCCTCGGCGAGATACCGCGCTTTCTCTTTGGCGGCTTTCACTGCCTGGATTTTTAACTGCCGGCGATATTCCTGAAGCCTGCTGTGCGAGGTTCGCTGGATGTAGAAGTTCTGCGTCGCATGTTCGTCGAGTCGTTCCACAAGGTCATCTATCTGCCGGCTGCTTTTAAGCTTCAGCTGGTAGGAAACAGAAGCATACAGCTCGTTCTTTTTATTTTTTTTGTTCCACCAGGGATTCTGATGACCGCCGTATGTGGCGATGGTCACCAGCGAGTCCGCGATACCGGCAGCCTTCACGGCCGCCAGGAACTCGCGCCGTACCTGGTCGAGCTGGATCTTGCCGGAGCCGCGCTTTTCGTATTCACGCAGGTCGACCTGCACATAGATCTCATCTGGGACCAGTTCGAGCTCGGCGCTGCCGTTAACCGTTATGGTCCTTTGCGCAACAGGCTTGTCCGACTGGGCACGGGCGGCCAGCGAGAGCATCCCCACCAGCATCAACAGTATCAAATTTTTCATGGTATTCATTTTTTACCAGATGTACCCGGTGTATGAATTGCACACGGTAAATTGGAAGTTAACAAATGGTAAACACTTACCTTTATTTGTAATTGCCTGTCATGAGTTTCTGGAAAAAAGCAGCGGAAAATACCCTTATCCGCAAGATCGTTTATGCGATTGTCGGGATCTTTTCCTATCCCGGCCTGGCCATTATCAACAAGCTTCACATCAGCGGAACGGAGCATATCGAGAAGCTGCCGCACCGCAATGTGCTTTTTGTCAGCAATCACCAGACCTACTTTGCAGACGTGATTACGTTCCTGCACATTTTCTGCGCGGTGAAATGGCGCCGGCGAAACAGGCTGGGCGTGCCTTTCTACCTGTTGAACCCGTTTACGCGGGTGTATTATGTGGCGGCGGAAGAGACGATGAAAAGCAGCTGGATCAGCAGGCTGTTCACGCTTGCGGGCGCGCTGACCGTCAAACGCACCTGGAAAAAGGACGGCTCGGAAGTGCGCCGTGGCCTC
>DASUVB010000290.1:0-2374 GCA_036373835.1 Flavisolibacter sp.
AACGCTGATCGAAAAACAGAAAGCTACGGCTATTAACCAGTTCAGGACAGGCCTGAAAAAAATCCAGGACTTCGCATCATCGCCGGTTACGGACGTAGAGAAAATGGTAACGGTGCCCGTGATCGAGGCGCTCGACGGCCAGCTGATCACGAACAGGCTTTTGGCACAGGTCACGCATCAAAATGGGATTCCTCAAACCAGTGTGGCGAACGATATCCTGAAGATCGTGGTGGTTAACAGGTATGCGGATACACCAGTCGCCACGGCCTTCATCAAAAACTTCGGACTGAAACGCGGCGCCATTGCCTCGTCGGTCGCGCACGATTCGCACAACATCGTTGCCGTGGGTGTTGACGACGACAGCATCATGAAAGCCGTGAACCTGGTCATTGAGAACAAGGGCGGGGTGAGTTGTACGGGTGACGGGAACAAAGTGTTGCCGCTGCCGGTGGCCGGGCTGATGTCAGCCGGGGATGGTTATGAAGTTGCGCGCCTGTACTCGGAGATCGATCGCGCTGCAAAGGACCTGGGTTCCACCTTGTCTGCGCCCTTCATGACGTTGTCGTTCATGGCGCTGCTGGTGATCCCCCACCTGAAGCTCAGTGACAAGGGCCTGTTCGATGGCGATACCTTCACCTTTGTCCCCGGTACAACTGCGCCACAGGAAGCAGGGAAATGAGTATCAGGCGTCCTGGCCGATCCATACTGCGCCGCCGATGCTGTCCTGCGATGCTCCCGTTACGGAATGCAGCACATTGTTCTCCTGGCGCCACCGCAGCACGCCAATCAGTGCCATGACAAGCGCTTCCTTGTATTTCACCAGCTCCTCGCCCGGCACAACTACGGTGATTCCAATCGATCCCAATGCTTCTGTAAGACGTTCAACGAGAAAGGTGTTAAAAGCGCCTCCCCCCGTCACCAGCAGCCGGCGGCTCGCACTGGCGGCACCCTGGGCGGCATCGGCGGCTCGCTGCACCTGCATCACGATGTGCTCTGTCATGGTGCGCAGTTCATCGTTATGCGTAAGGCCGAAAGAACGGACCAGGCGGTAGACTGTCTCAGTGCCAAATGAATTCGGCAGTGATTTCGGAAATGGCTGACGGTAATAAGGAAGTTCATTGAGTTGTTCAAGCAGCTTTTCGTTGATGTTTCCCATGGCAGCCATCTGGCCTTCGGCATCGAATTCTTTTCCATCGGAACCGGCAAGCATATTCAGCACGCGGTTCGCCGGGCACACATCGAAGGCGATATATTTTGCAGGGTCTGCAAATGATATATTGGCAATGCCCCCGAGGTTCAGGAACATGTCATATTCTTTCAGCAGCAGCTTCTCGCCAATTGGCACGATCGGTGCGCCCTGCCCGCCAAATGCCACATCAAGCGCGCGAAGGTCGGAGACGACCGGCAGGCGTGTTTCTGCCGCAATGGCGGCGCCATCGCCAAGCTGTGCCGTCATTTTCAGTTGCGGCGCATGGAATGTCGTATGACCGTGCGAAGCCACAAGGCCCACCCGGAACTGCAACTGGTGGTTTTCAATGAAACGGTTGACCTGCTGCCCAAGGTAACGACCATACGCGGCATGCAGCAGCTGGTATTCGTACGCGTTCAGCCTCACTGCGTTCACCAGGCGATCTTTCCATTCCTCATCATACTCGTAGCAGTCGGCTGCAATGATCTCAAATGTCCAGTCGCCACCCTGGTGAATGAACTCTGCAAATACGAGATCCAGTCCATCCAGAGAGCTCCCGCTCATCAGTCCAATACACCTGTATGTCATGTTGTTGATTTTGTGTGAAGCACCGCCAGTTGGCTGCGTGCTGCGTGATAAAGATCATGCGAATTTATTGCTGATTGTATTTTGTATTTCAGGGTTCATGTGTAGCTTTGGCGCCGATGGTAATCAACTTAAGCAGGGAGCATTCACTGGTCAGCAACTGGATCGCGGAATTGCGGGATGTGGAGATACAGGGCGACCGGATGCGCTTCCGGCGTAACCTGGAGCGTATCGGCGAGATCGCTGCTTTTGAGATCAGCAAGCGCCTGCCTTTTGTGGAAAAAGAGGTGCAGACCCCACTGGGAACTGCATTCTGTGAAGTATTACAGGAACAACCCGTGCTGACGACGATCCTGCGGGCTGGCCTTGGACTTCATAACGGCCTGCTCAGCTACTTCGACAAGGCCGACAATGCCTTCGTTTCGGCGTACCGCAAACACCACCAGGATGGTACATTTGAAATTTCGCTCGAATACCTTTCCTGCCCGGAAATCGAGGACCGGATCCTGATCATTTCAGACCCCATGCTGGCAACCGGGGCATCACTGGTAAAGACCATCAAATACCTGAAGGAAGAAGGCACACCCAAGGCCTTTTACA
>DASUVB010000291.1:0-7772 GCA_036373835.1 Flavisolibacter sp.
ACTTAATGTTAAACAATAGCATTTAGTAACACCAATCCAAAAGGACGTCCGAAAGGACGTCCTTTTTCTTTTGCATCCCTTGTAAATAGTTGATTTACCGCTGGTAAAACTGAAGTCTATCTGTTATTTTTATGACCCCGGCATGCCCGGGATTCCATCAGTCAACCAGCTTATGTCGAAGAAAGCCGTACAAAAAGCCAGGACACAGGTAAAGCATGCTGCTGTCCCCGGTGCAACAACCTCACCCCGGGCAAAGCACGGGGCTGGCAGGACCGGAACCACTCCCGGATCATTTTTCCGCGACCACTGGAAGCCGCTCGCTGTGATCAGTCTCCTGGCATTCGCACTCTATATACAGACGGTCTCTTACGAATATGTGCTGGACGATACCATCCTCATTTCGGAAAATAAGTTCACGCAGAAAGGAATTGCCGGCATCCCCGACATTTTCAGGTATGAAAGCTTCAAGGGACATTTCGGGGACCAGAATGAGATGGTGGAAGGTGGCCGCTATCGCCCCCTGAGCATTGCCACTTTCGCTGTTGAGAAGAGCCTGTTCGGGGACAACCCTGGCATAGCGCATTTTATCAACGTGCTGCTGTACATGCTGACGGGTATTTTCCTGTACAGGGTTTTGCTGATGATGTTTCCCGCCGGGCGGAATTTCCGCTGGTATTTCAGCATTCCATTCGTAGCTGTCATGCTCTTCATCGCCCACCCGCTGCACGTGGAAGTTGTGGGCAATGTAAAAGGACGCGATGAGATCCTGGCACTGCTGGCTGAAGCAGGTGTATTGTATTATTCCTTCAGGTACCTGTCTTCAAAAAAGATCAGCAGCCTCCTGCTTTCGTTTGCCTGTTTTTTCCTGGGTATTCTTTCCAAGGAAGGTGTAATTACTTTCCTTGCGGTGGTTCCGTTGACGGCTTATTTTTTTACACGGTCGTCTGCACGTGATAAATTCATGATCATGGTGCCGATGCTGGCGGCATCCTTCATTTACCTGGTGATGCGCTACAACGCCATCGGGCACCTGTTCAGTGGCGCAGAGATCACCAATATCATGAACAACCCGTTTTACGGGATGACCTTTGGCGAGAAAACTGCAACCATATTCTACACGTTGCTGCTGTACCTGAAACTCCTGGTATTCCCCCATCCCCTTACTCATGACTATTACCCCTACCATATTCCCAAAATGGAATGGTCGGACTGGGCGCCCATCCTGTCGCTGGTGTTGCACCTTACCATGGCAATGGTTGCGATCCGGGGCTTTCGCAGGAAGACCATCCCATCCTACTCAATATTATTTTACCTGGTGACACTGAGCATTGTCAGCAACCTGTTTATTTCTATCGGCACGTTCATGAACGAACGGTTCCTGTATCATTCATCACTGGGGTTCTGCCTGGCTGTGGCCTGGCTACTGGTCGACAGGTTGAACCGGAACGAGATGATTCGGCGGATCGCCATTGGAGTATTCGCGGTGGCTACCATCGCCTTTTCTGCAAAGACCCTGGCACGGCTTCCCGACTGGAGAAATATTGAAGCACTTGACCGGTCCGCATTGAAAGTATCACCGGGCAGCGCGCGTGCCAATCATTTCTTCGGTGTGCTGATCTGGGGCAGGAATTATTTGACGCTGCCTGCTGATGCACCACCGGAACGCCGGAGAGCAGTGCTTGATTCCGTGAAGCCTTATTTTGATCGTGCACTCGAGATCCTGCCGACCTATAATTCAGCCAACTCCATGAAGGCAGGTGTCGCTGCGGAATACCACAAGCTTAACCAGGATTATGAGGCATTGATCAGGGCTTTCGAGGAAGTGAATTATACCGGTACTTATGAAAAGTTCATTCTGGAATACCTGCATTATATCAACAAGAGAGTAGCAAACCTGGATGATGCCAGGAAACTTGAAGTCTTTTACGGCAAGATGATCCGCTATTATGATGCAGCATTTAAAAACACGGTCCTTCCCGGGGAATACAGGTCTTTGCTTTCCGAACTGCAGGAGCGCATGAAACTGATGAACCCGGCGGGCTAGCCTCAAGAATTTAACTATGTCAATTAAAAGCAGGCACGGGCAGGCCGCGGGTACACGGGTGGTACGCAAAAAGGCAGACAAGCACGTGCATCATGGTGGTGGAAAAAAGGCGGATGGATCTGTGCCGCGCTGGATGATCCCGCTGGTTTTGTCGCTCACAGCCATTGCATTGCTGCCCTCGCTTTGGGCGGATTTTGTCAACCTGGACGACGGCGAGTATGTTACGGATAATGGCATTCTTAAGAACGGGTCACTGGTAGAGCTGCTCACTACACCGGTACAGGGTAATCATCACCCGCTGACCATGCTAAGCCTTTACCTGAATTTCCTGGTATCGGGGAATGATGCCTGGTCTTACCACCTTTTGAACCTGTTGCTGCACCTTGCGAACACTTACCTGTTATTCCGGCTTGCCATGCATCTTAGCAACAACAACATCATCGTTGCTTTTACTACCGCAATTTTGTTTGGTGTTCACCCGATGCATGTTGAGTCGGTAGCATGGGTCTCGGAGCGAAAGGATGTTCTTTATGCCTTATTCTTCCTGGCCGGACTTACCTATTATGTGAAGTATGTTGAAGCCGGGTCCAGGAAACATTATGCTCTTGTAATTCTATTCCTGGCGCTGTCACTGATGTCCAAACCGGCTGCGGTGATTTTTCCTGTTGTGTTGCTTGCCATCGACTTTTTCAAAAGGCGTCCGCTCAGGGTTGGCCTGTTGGTAGAAAAAATCCCGTTTTTCGCGCTTGCGGTCGTTCTCGGCATTATAACCATGCTGGAGCAGAAAAGTGCCGGTGCGACAGGGCAGGAGATATTCAGTACTACAACAAAAGTTCTTTTTGGCTTTTACGGAATCATGATGTATTTCGTTAAGATGCTATTACCGGTCAATCTCGCAGTTTTTTATCCTTATCCGGCCATCAACACCGCCCTTCCGGCGGAATACTATATCGGTCCTTTGTTTTTCCTTGTACTGGTGGGATTATTTTATTTCACCATGAAGAAATACAGGGCCGTTGCATTTGGGCTGCTTTTTTATGTGATCAACCTGTTGCTTGTGCTTCAGTTCCTGCCCGTCGGCAGCGCTGTAATAGCAGAACGGTATACATATGTGCCTTACATCGGGTTGTTTTTTGCCGCCGGGTGGTGGATCAGCCACCTGTCAAATTCAGGTATCATGAAGGCCAGCCGCATCATTTTGCCCGTGGCTGGAATATTTGCCATTCTAAGCTGGAACCAGTCCACCGTGTGGAACAGCAGCAAATCCCTGTGGCAGCAGGCTGTCGAAAATCATCCCAGCAACAAGGCTTATGCAAATATGGGGACGCTGATGCGTAACGAAAAGAACTACAACGAGGCGCTGGAGTATTTCAACAAGGCCATTGCATTGAATACAATAGATCACGAGGCATACAATAACAGGGGTAATGTTTACTTTGACATGAACATGCCGCAGTTGTCCATTCGCGATTACAGGCAGTCGCTGATCCTAAAACCGGATTATTTCCCTGCGCTCGATAATATGGCCGCACAGTATGCGGTAATGGGGAAATTCGACTCTGCATTGTTTTACGAGAACCAGGCGCTGAAGATCAAGCCGGATTACAAGGTGGCCTACAGTAACCGCGCTCTGATCTACATGCAGCTGAACCAGTATGAAGCCGCGATCAGGGACTGGCAGTCATTCCTGGAGTATGAACCGGATGCGGCGGATGTATACAATACCATCGGTTTCTGTTACCAGTCGATGAACAGGTTCCAGGAGTCTTTAACCTATATCAACAAGGCCATAGAAATGAGCCCCCAGCCGATGTTCTATCTGAACAGGTCCTATACATACAGCGGTCTGCAAAATATGGATCAGGCGCGGCGGGACGCATTAACAGCAAGGCAGGGGGGCGTGAAAGTGCCCGACGATCATGCCGCAAAGCTGGGAATTCAATAGCTAGTTGCCGGTTTTATTCAATGCTTCCACCTGCCGGATCTTATTGGCAATATCGGGCACCCAGCTGCCTCCGTATTCCTGTTGCTTTTCCTGCGCAATCCTGAACCATTTAGCGGCATCCCCATACCTGCGTTGTGTCCATGACAACACACCCAGCGCATCGTAGCTCAGCACCGTAATTTCCTGTTGTACGGAAACATTCGGTTCCTTTTGCGCGTCTTCGAGCGCTGCGAGAAATTCCTTTTCTGCGGCCTGGAGATTTCCACCTTCACCAAGCATCATCCCTCTCCGGAAATGAAGGTGTGGCATTATGCCCTTCCCCTTTGCGCGGGCAGCCTTTTCAAATGCATCCCACGCGAGTGAGCGCAGGTACACGCGAAACTCCCGTTCGACCGGGCCATTATGCTGGCCACTTTTCCATTCATTACGAAGGCCATCCAGGCGCGCGTCCGTCTTCCATACTTCGCCGGCAATGCGTTCCGCTGCGTCCATTTCCATTTTTGGTGTTCCCAGCTGCGTAGATGCATCCAGGTAATACATGCCGAGATTGTATGCCGCGAGTGGATCGATTGCATCTCCCGTTGTACCGCCCATCATAGCAACCATTTGCTGCATGCGGTTCCTTCGTTCTGCAATATCGGGCACAATATTCTTTCCGGTCCTGGACTGCTCTTCTTCGGCATGTGTGAACCAGGTGAGTGCCTGGCGGTAATCATTCTGGCGCCATGCGATCGCACCGAGCGCGTTCAGGCTGTTGATCGTGACATCGTCGCGTGTATCGGATACCGATGATGCTCCCGCTTCATTCAGAGCGGCTGTAAATTCATTTCGTGCGTCGGGCAGGTTTCCTTTGTCGAGATGCAGGAGGCCGCGTTTGTAGTACAGGCTGGGAAGCACGTGCGATCCCTTTGTGGCCAGCGCCCGTTCAAACTGCGTCCATGCCAGGTCCAGCAGGTGGTCCTGGAACGCTTTCTCCGAAGGGCCTCCATGCTTGTTCTGCTGCCATTCAGATAGCAGCGCGGGAAGGCGTGAATCCTCCTTCCACACTGCGTTTGCAAAACGCTCCAGTTCGTCATTTTTCAGCCGGTTTCCGCGGGGGATGGTACCCAGCCTGCCTGCGATATCCGTGTAGTGGCCACCGAGGCTGTAGGGCACATCGGGGTCCGATGATTTTTCAACAGCAGCAAACCAAACCGATCGCGGGTCACGCCATTCACCCAGGTATCCAAGTGTGTTGATCGTAAGCATGACGGCCAGGACGCCCATTGCTGCGTACGGGATGGCCACCACCAGTTTAAATTTTTTCGATGCCTCCATGATCGCCCAGCACAGGAGCATGACAAATCCGGCCGACGGGAAAAACAGGTATCGGTCGGTGACGGGATGAACAAACGATAACAGCTGCGCAGGCAGGAGGCTGAACAGGATCCAATAGAGGAAAACAACTGCAATCGGGAATCGTTTGCGCAACAGCAGCGGTGCGGTGAACACGGCGAGCAGGAACACGACAGATGCGATCTCCATGGCGGCCCCGGCCTGGTCGGGGCGCAGCCTGTAAATGACGTATTCCCCCAGCCCCGTCATTAGCCAGAAGCTTTCGAGAAGCGCCAGGGAAAAGACGTAAAAGCTTGGATTGTTGCCCGATAATGGTTGCGCATTGTACACCATAATACCGAAGGCCGCAGTCAGCACGATGAAAGGAATTTTGTCAAGGAGGGAGCGCAACAACGTTCGTTTTGCCAGGAACAGGTCAATAGCAACGAATACCGCGGGGAACGTGGCGACTGAGACTTTGCCCGATAAGGCCACAAGGTAAAGCACCAGCGAAGCAATGTACCATCGCCGTGCTGTTGTTCCTCCCTGCAGGTACTTCAGGTACGCGAGCAAGGCCGGAAGGGCAAATGCCGCCGCGACGAGGTCCTTCCGGCTCGATATCCATGCCACGGCTTCCACGTGCGCAGGATGCACCACGAACAAAACAGCTGCAGGAATTGCGATCGAATGCCGACCGGTAAGTGCCAGCGCTGCCAGGAAAACGAAGCCGCCCACAAGGCCCGCCCAGATGTTGCTCGACAAATGGAAAACATACGGATCAGCACCGTTGATGCTGTAGTCAAACATATACGACAACAGGTGCAAAGGCGAATAATTCAGGAAGTATGGCGTTGTCAGGATGTGCCTGATATTATTGAAACTGATCTCCTGTATCCAGGGGTTGCTGATCACGTAGCCATCGTCGTCCACGGAAAAGAATCCAATGTTCAAATCGCCGCTGTATAGCACAACTGTGCCGAACAACAGCAGCAGGAATATGCCCGCATTCGTCATCTTTTTGCCGGGCAGGAGGGGGCGTGACAGCAGGTCGGTCACCGGCGGTGAGGACTTCCGTGCTTTGCTTTCATCCGCGGCGGGTACTTTTTTATGGATCGTCCTGGCGGAACTTGTCTTCAGTTTATTCGTTGCCACAATTCATTTGTTTATTGTTGAGGAAGCGATCGTATGATCTGTTCCAGCCGGCTCCTGTGGACGGCAATGTCGGGAAACCAGTTGCCGCCAAAGCGCACCTGTTCGTCTTCTGCAAGCTTCATCCATTGCAATGCCTGCCTGTAATCTCCTTCTGTCCACGACAGGATGCCGAGGTTGTAATGCACGTTCACCATCACTTCACGGCTGCCTTCTGCATAGCCCGACCTCCCGGCCTCTTCAAGCGCCTGCAGGAACGAGGCGCGCGCTTCCTTTGTATTTCCAAGATCAAGGTACAGCAGCCCGCGATGAAAGAAAAAATCAGGCATGATGTGCTTCCCTTTTCTTGCGAGGGCTTCGTTATAACTTGAAACAGACAATTGCCGAAGATGTTGCTGGAATTCTTTTTCAACAGCGCTTCCCTTCTCGCCACGCTCCAGGACAGGCAGGAATTGTTGCAGGCGCTGGTCGTCCTTCCATACGGAATTCGCCAAAGCCATTGACGCGTCGGGCGTGAGTGGCGTTTTCCGTGGCTTGTCGCCGAAGCGCGCTGCCTGGTCCATGTACTGCCAGCCAAGGTTGTAAAACACCAGCGGATCCGCAGATTTTAAGGATGCGGCATACCAAACGGAACGCGGGTCGTTCCATTCAGCCAGGTAGCTGCGGGTTTTAATGACCCAGAGCGCTGCAAGCAACGCCAGTGACGCCAGCGGCACGATGGTTTTTTTGGTGAAACGACCCGCTAACCGGAAGACCGCGGCAGCAACCAGGATAACAGCAGCTACCGAGGGGAAGAAGAGGTAACGGTCAGACACCGGATAAGCAAAAGACAAAATCTGCGTAGGAATAAAGGCGAAAAGGATCCAGTAAAAAAGCATGGTCGCCATGGGGAAGCGTTTGCGGAGCAACCATGGCGTTACAAATACTGCGGCGAGGAATAATACCGCACCTGCTTCCAGGAGCAGGCCCTGAGGTTCGGGTGGTATCCGGTAAATTACATAGTCCCCCAAACCGGTCATCAGCCATGCGTTCTGCAACAATGCTGCCGCGAGTACATACGGATCGGGCCTTGCCCCGGTCTCTGGTTGCGCAGCAGCCACCACCAGGGCCATGAGGATTCCGGCAGCCAGGTACGGGATCTTGTCTGCAATGGATTTGGCCAGCGGCCTTTTTTCCAAGAACAGGTCCGCTGCAAGAAAAATGGCTGGAAATGTAGCCACCGAAAGCTTCCCGGCAAGCGCGCAGGCAAAAAGTGCGATCGATGCAACATACCAGCTGCGTGCACGGGAACCACCCTTGCGGTACTGGAGGTAGGCAATG
>DASUVB010000292.1:0-2312 GCA_036373835.1 Flavisolibacter sp.
CGAAGGGAGGACCCCATGCCGGGAGTTTACGGACGCATACGGTATGAATGTCCCGGCGGAATGTTTCAAGTTGAAATGGCGCCTGGACCTTTTGCGCGATCCCATTACACGAAAACCTGGTTTGTACAGGTTGTTTTACACCCTTCATCGCCAGTCCGTGCTGGAAGGCAGGTGGACGATGGAGCAGGATGCACGCGGCGCCTGGATCATAGGACTACATGGCACCTTCGGGATTAAAAGTCTCCACCTGTTGGTAGCTGATCGCAACGTGCTGTTCTTTCTCGACAGCAACATCAATCTTCTTCCCGGCGACCGTGACTTCAGTTACACGCTGAACCGCCAGTTCTGAGCGTAAGCCAGAGGCTGCTGCGGCTGGCACAACTTTTACGCTGGTATCTTATAAAACATTCTTATGGCAGAGCTATATGTTCAACGGAAAAAGCGATCTGTGCTTCCCTGGATCCTGCTGGCGCTGGTCGTACTGGGTGTGATCGGGTGGTTTGTGTACAATAATTACTACAGGAATGACGCCACAGAAGCCACACCGGCGACACAGACCACTGCGCCCCCGGCAGGGCAACCCACACAATAATTAACACTTAAATGCAATCATATGTTTGGTGAAAGAAGGAAAAAGCCCACTTCGCGTTTGCGGGAGCTGCGCGGCAGTGGCTACGAGATCGCGGAAGGACAGCCCGATATCAAAGGTTGGGATGTACGCGATGCCTCGGGCAGGAAATATGGCGTCGTACACGATCTGGTGTTTGACATCAGGGCAAAGAAAGTACGTTATATGATCGTAAATGTGCTGGACAGCAGGGAGCTGGAGCTGGAGCGTCGCACCGTGCTGATCCCCATTGGGCTGGCCGAACTCGATACCAGTGATGACGACGTGATCGTCCCGGAAGTATCACCCTTCCAGCTGCGGGCACTGCCGCGGTATGACAAGTCCAACCTTGGTGGCAAGACGGAACGCGATATCAGTACCGTTTTCGGCAGGAGCTACGGAAGTGATCTGAGCGAGGATGATGACGTGGACGAAGGATTCTACGACCATGACCATTTCAATGAAGAGAACATGTACCGGAGGCGCGGCGACCGTACCATTAACTCCATGTACCGCGAACGCCGGGAGCCGATCCGCAGTGAGGAGGAAATGGACGTGCCGGTAAGGGGACCTCATGATGCACCGCCGCCGGAAGACCTGTTGTACAACAGTGATGGTTCGGTGCGTTACGAAACGGATGAAGAATATTACAGCCGTACGGGCAGAAGGCGCAGGTAACCGCACCTCATAGAACAGATCCGGGCATTGCATGGTCCTAACGGTCATGCAGGCCCGGGTTTTTTGTTACTTCTTATCCAGCAAAGCCTCCGGGATCCGGAATTGCGTGGATTCAGGCTGCCACGAAATATTGACGATCCACCACCTGTTCCGGGCGAATGCGAGAGTAATATAATTGACCCCGCGCTGCTGCACAGGTCCGCCAGGTGTCATCCGGAACTGGTATGCTGATTCCACCATCGCAATATTCCCGTAGCGGGATACGCGCCGACCGATCTCCTCCTCAAAAAACCCGGACGAATTAAAATGAGGTGTGTTTGCCTGCTGGTATTCCATGGTTGTCATGGAACGAAACCCGGGTACATTACCGGGCAGCGTGGTGGATGCTCCCATGGTCGCGCCCGGGAGGAACAATGCATGGAACCGTTCCCAGTCCCTGGAGCCCGCGGGCCCGGAGATCACATCGTACAGTGCAGGAATGATGGATTCAATACTCCGGACATCAGCTGAATCGACGCGATGCTCCACTGGATCGATGCGACGCGTGGTGAGCCATGCTGTTCGAACCGCCTCCTGCCGGCGCGTCGGGAATGGCATGGGTTCGATCCTGTTCAGGTCAACCGTGGTCACGGGGAATGCCTTTGCGGAAAGTGTAATCGTATCCCTTCCACCGGTCGCATTCATTCTTCCCGCCAGCACCTGCACCAGGTCGCCTTCCTTCATATTCCGGCGCAGGCTGTCCACAATGTGTCCGAAATTCTGCGGTGTGATCCTGGCACCATTGAACGCGTAGATTTCGTCACCTTCGCGGTAGCCGAGTGCCTTTCCGAATTCATTGAGCGATGACCCGGGCTGGATGAAGAAAACGCCTTTTTCTGAAACACCGGGTGTAAATCCACCCAGTGAGAATGCCTTTCGCTCCGTTCGTGGCGTAAACCTGAAGCCTGCAAGGGCAAAGTATTCTTCATATGGGATAGGTGTGGGCCCGGCTATGTACTTTACAAGGAAGTCCTTCACATCCGGCCAC
>DASUVB010000293.1:0-8752 GCA_036373835.1 Flavisolibacter sp.
TTTCTTCATGTGTAGTTTTCCTTTTAAGAGTTAAAAATATTCACTTTCGTTTACTTAGTGGTTGTTAATATTCCTCCTGTAACTCGGCCTGGCGTACGTAAAAAGGCCTCAGGGCCGGCATCAGGTAGGCACGCTTGAAAATTAGTTGTCCCCTTTCTCCCTTTAAAAAATTTGCAAAAGCATGACCAAGACCCCTGTGTCTTTCTTTTAATACGTATACCAGGTCGCGGAGCATGGGATAGCTTTTTGTATAGATCAGGTACTGAACGGGCTGAACGAAGGCATCAGCACTGTCCCGCGCCTCTATCCTGGCAATACGAACCTTCTGCAAAAACGATCGCTGTGCGGGATCCTCGTGGTTGCCCACCCAGCTTACGCCGATAAAGCCAACAGCATTAGGCGTCCTGGACACATAGTCGATCACACCTTCACTGTTCTTAGCGGCTACTACGTGGCTACCCAGTGAAGCGCCCTGCAGCACTGAATCAATCATAAACCGGACCGTACTGGTGGCACGCCCACCGTCAAGCACCGGTATGATCGCTTTTTTCGTGCCTGCACCTTTATTTTTCTTTTTTGTTAACACTTCCGAAGTCAGCATATTGCGGATATCGCTCATGCGAAACAGCGAATCCGGCGATTCCGGGTGCACGATCACCGCGATAGCATCGTAGGCAATCGTCAACTTCTGCGGGCCAACCAGCAGCGAATCAACAATGGCCTGGCGCTCGTTTTCCGAAAATCCCCTCGTGGCGATGATCATCGTGATCGAATCCACCAGGAAATCCCGCAGGCATTCGGCTTCCGGCTTGTAGTGCACCTTGATCCTTGTTTCAGGAAAGGATGCTTCATACACCTCCACCTGTGCGTCGATCACCGGCCGGAACGATTCATCACAGCTTACATGTATCACCCCGCGGTCGAAAGTGCTCTGCGTCGATTCCGTTTTCGTTTCGCACCCGCTCATCAACAGGCCGGCAATGATGGCGAACGTGTACCCGGCAGACCTCATTTAAAATAATCCTTTTTGTATCCGCGGTACACCCTCCAGAAACCGTACAGCAGGAACAACGTCCCGATCAGGTAATCAATCGACGATGGCTCCCGGTTGAATACGTTGATGCCGAGCCTGTCGTAAACGATGAAATAAATGCCGATCAGGATGATGAGGATGCCCATGGTAATGTCCATCGACGACCGGAGACGCGCCACCTTGCGCTGCTGCTTTTCCTGGAAATCTTCAAGCATAGACGTGATTGGGAAAAGCAAATTAAACATTTTACTGCGCATCGGCTACAAACGTCACCGGCTGCGTGAACGGCACCGCGACGACGCGCCCGTTCTGGATGGCCGGTTGCCACTTCGGCATTTTCCGGAGCACGCGCATCACTTCGTTGTCAAAGACCTGTCCGCCCGAACGCACCACCTTCATCCCTGTAACGCTGCCATCCACGTCCACCATGAACTGGATCAACACGGTTCTTTTTTCACCGGCTTCCAGTTCCTCGGGCACCTGCAGGTAACGGTTCAGGAATTTCACCCAGGCTTCGGGACCCCCGGGGAATTCGGGAGCTTTTTCAATGGGCTCGAAACCAGGTGTCGTATTCCCTCCACCACTTCCGAGGGCGGCAGGCCCGGGCACCGGAGGTGGCACCGTATGGATTTCGGGTATGCGGGGCCCCTCCACGTTAACGCCGGAAATGGCGCTGGCATTGATGTCCCGCATGGACTGCATTTCGCGCAACGGGTCTGTATTCTTCACGATCGTCACCCGCGCGTAGGAGGCCTGCGCTACCGGTTCTGTTCTGCGAACTACCGGTTTTGGTTCCAGCTGCACCGGTTTGAGGTCCGTTGTTTCGATCACACGCACGGTGTAATCGGGAATGGAGAACGCCGCGGCTGAGTTGCGGTCGTTGTTCAGCAGGATCAGCAGCAGGCATGCGGAAAGGGTGATGCCGAGAGCTGTGGTGAGTCGTGCTGAATAATGTTTACGCAGTGTGTAAGCGCCATACTGTTTGTTGCGATTCTCGAAAAGAATGTCGAGCAGGTCGGCGCGGATGATTTCCTTGCTGTTCATGGCTCTGGTTTCTTATGAGATGGAACGGAACGCATTTTTCCATAATTCTAAATTTTAAATTTTAAGTTTTAAATGTTTGAATGCCACAACAAGAAGAAAATCTTACCAGGTAGATTGTTCGCTGTGCGCTCCTTTGCGTATTCTTTGCGTCCTTTGCGTTACAGAGGAACCTTACTATGTTTTGAATGTTGAATGTTGAGTGTTGAATGATTGCATTTACCAATAAAAGGAAATTCCGCACTGCAGGGTATTTCCTCTGTGTGTTCTTTGCGTTACGACCGGAACCTTACTAAATGTTGAATGTTGAATTTCACATTTTACGTTTTACGTTTTACATTTTACATTTTGACTGATTGCATTTACTAACAAGAAGGAAACTCCCCACTGTAGGAGTATACCCTCTGCGTTCTTTGCGTTACGACCGGAACCTTACTAAATGTTGAATGTTGAATTTCACATTTTACATTTTACATTTTACATTTTGAATGCTTGCAGTCCGTGGTCAGAAGGAGACTTTGAACGTTGAATTTTAAATAATCGCATGCTGCAACATGCAACATCTTTCCCGCTAATTCCCCACCTTCCAGATCGTATAGTTGCTGGCACTGTCGAACGCAGGTTCAGCGGCAGGTGAAATGTACCGGTAGCCGGTGCGCAGCCCGCCTTTTCGCAGCTCGCGCCAGAACAGGTGATCATTGTCCATGGACTTGAACTCCCACCCGCCGGACGGGTGCTCCTTCTGCTGGTGGAGCTGCGGCTGCACGTCCTGGAGGCCAGTCAGCGAATCAATCCAGTAACCCACATAGAAAAAACCCCGGCCCGGGTAACGAAACATGCGCCAGGTGTTCCCTGCGCTGTCACGTTCGATGGAAGAACCCGTGTAACCACGCGGAACCAGAACCGGCACGGTGTGCGCGGTACCATTTTCAGAATAAGTAAACGAAGATTTCCGGTAGCCGGAAAACAGCATGCACGATGAGAAAAAGCATATGAAGAGGAGGATTAGCCAGCGCATCATACCATGCCTTCAAAAATTATGCTGGCACCCTGTCCCACCCCCACGCACATGGTAGCCAGGCCGTACTTGCTGCCGCGGCGCTTCATTTCATGCACCAGCGTGGTGGACAGTCGCACCCCGCTGCAACCAAGCGGGTGGCCCAGGGCAATAGCGCCGCCATTCACATTCACGCGTTCGGGGTCGAGCTGCAGGTCGTGGATGCAGGCGAGCGCCTGCGAGGCGAAGGCCTCATTCAGCTCAATGATATCCATGTTGGCGATCGACAGGCTGGCACGCTTCAATGCTTTTCGCGTCGCAGGAACCGGCCCGATGCCCATGATCGCCGGGTCCACGCCGGCAACGGCCATCGAAATGACACGCGCCATGGGCTGCAGGCTGTATTTTCTTACGGCTTCCTCGCTGGCGAGCAGCATGGCGGCGGCGCCGTCGTTCAATCCCGCGGCATTCCCCGCGGTAACCGTGCCGTCTTTGATGAATGCCGGCTTCAGGGCGGCGAGTTTTTCCATCGACGTCTGGCGCGGATGTTCGTCCTGATCCACAAAAACGGCGGTTCCCTTAGGACCGGGGATCTCCACGGGGATGATCTCGTGCTTCCATTTGCCTGCTTCCAGCGCTGCGAAATATTTTTCCTGGGAGGAAAGTGCAAAGCGGTCCTGCGCTTCGCGGCTGATGTTCCATTTTTTCGCCACGTTCTCGCCGGTCTCGCCCATAGAAAACGGGTAGTGGGCTTCCGCCAGCTTGTTGTTCACAAACCGCCATCCCAGGGTGGTGTCCACAACCTCGGTCGCGCGCTGGAACGGGGAGGTGGCCTTTGACATTACAAACGGCGCCCGGCTCATACTCTCCACGCCGCTGGCAATGACCACTTCCGCGTCGCCGCACATGATCTGCCTCGAGGCGTCCATGATAGCCTGCAGTCCCGAGGCGCACAGGCGGTTGACCGTATTACCGGCCACGGTCACCGGCAGGCCCGCCAGCAGGGCAGCCATGCGCGCCACGTTGCGGTTGTCCTCCCCTGCCTGGTTGGCGTCTCCCGCGATCACGTCTTCGATACAATCCGGGTCCACAGAGCGGTTGCGCGCCATCAGCTCCCGGATCACAAGCGCCAGGAGGTCGTCGGGACGCACGGCGCTGAGGGCCCCTGCATATTTGCCGATCGGCGTGCGAACGGCATCGATCACGTATACATTTGTCATGTGCTGGATTCTTTAACCTTGCTGTTAAAGAGTTCGCAAGATACAGCCTCCGCACCACTTGCCTCCTCCCTTCGGCGTATCTTTGCGCGATGTCTGAAACAGCTGTTACAACAAAGGGCGCCCGCAATATCAGGCAGCTTTCTCTCCAGGACCTGGAACTTTTTTTTGACTCCATCGGTGAAAAGAAATTCCGCGCCCGCCAGGTGTGGGAATGGCTGTGGCAGAAGCATGCCCGCACCTTCGCGGACATGACGAACCTGAGCAAAGAGACCCGCCAGCTGCTGGGCCAGAACTTTTCACTCCCGGCGCTTACCGTTGATGCCACGCAGCAAAGCACCGACGGCACGGTAAAAATGCGTTTCAAGACACACGACGGCCATCTGTGCGAAGGGGTGCTGATCCCCTCGGAGAAGCAGGACCGGCTGACCGCCTGCGTGTCCTCGCAGATCGGCTGTTCGCTGAGCTGCCGCTTTTGCGCCACCGGCTATATCGAGCGCAAGCGCAACCTTGACTTTGACGAGATCTATGATGAAGTGGTGCTGATCAATGAACAGGCAGAACGCATTTATGGCAGGAAGCTCACCAACATCGTCTTCATGGGGATGGGCGAGCCGCTGCTGAATTATAAGCATGTGCTGAAGGCGATCAGCCGCATCACCGCGGAGGACGGGTTTGCAATGAGCCCGCGCCGCATTACCGTTTCCACGGCCGGCGTGGCGAAAATGATCCGCCAGCTGGGCGATGACAAGGTGCGCTTTAAGCTGGCCCTGTCACTTCATGCGGCCAATGACCAGAAGCGCAACGAGATCATGCCGGTCAATGAAACCAACAACCTGCAGGCGCTGGTAGATGCGCTGAATCATTTTTACAAGGAGACCAAGAACGAGATCACCCTCGAATATATTCTCTTCAACAATTTCAACGACAGCCGCAAAGACGCCGATGAGCTGATTAAGATTTACCGGCAGGTGCCTGCCGACCTGGTGAACATCATCGAGTACAACCCCATCGACTTCGCCAAATTTGAAAAGCCCTCGGAAAAACGCATGCAGGAATTCATGTCGTACCTGGAGCAGCACCGCGTAAATGCGCGCCTCCGCCGCAGCCGCGGCAAGGACATTGATGCAGCCTGCGGGCAGCTGGCGAATAAGAATTAATTAAAAATTTAAAATGTAAAATGTAAAATGTAAAAAAACGGCGTTTAGGCGTTTGGTCGACTTTTCCGTTCGGAATTGTCTAGTTGTTGATCGACTTCTCCGTCTCTTTGCAGATGTTATTGGTTGAGGCGGCAACCCTCATCAAACTCCGTAGGAGCGGCAGCCCGGTGACATGGCGAACGCCACAACTCCCATCAAGCTCCGTAGGAGCGACAGCTCGGTAATACGGCAACCATCGCAACCCTCATCAAGCTCCGTAGGAGCGCCAGCCCCGTAACATGGCGAACACCACAACTCCCATCAAGCTCCGTAGGAGCGGCAGCTCGGTAATACGGCAACCATCGCAAATCTCATAAAGCTCCGTAGGAGCGGCAGTTCGGTAACATCCCACGCGATATGGAGCGTTCCTTCCGCACTCTGTTTAGCAGTTTAAGCGAAACCAGGAAAAATTTAAAATCTAAAATTTAGAATTTAAAATTCAAATAAACTGGTTGTACAGCTCATCAAACGCTACCTCCTTCTGGTCGCCGGAGATGATATTCTTGACGTTGCACGTTTTGTTTTCCAGCTCACGGCTGCCGATGATCACCACGTAGGGAATTCCCTTCTTCTCCGCATATTTGAATTGCTTGTCCAGCTTCGATGCTTCATGATAAATTTCAGAAGCAATACCTCTTTTCCGCAGTCCGCGCACGAAATCAAATGCAGTGCGGGCTTCCGTGTCGCCGAGGTTGAAGAACAGCACCATTGTCCCGTGGTGCACTGCCTCGGGGAACAGGTTCATCTCTTCCATCACATCATAAATACGATCGACCCCGAACGAAATACCCACGCCTGGCAGGTCCGGCACGCCAAAAAGTCCCGTGAGGTCATCGTAGCGGCCGCCGCCGCCAATGCTGCCGATCTGCACATTCTCCGCGCGCACTTCAAAAATGATCCCGGTATAGTAGTTCAGCCCGCGTGCCAGCGAGAAATCCACGACCACATCATTCTTTGCTTCCGTATTGGCCAGCATGGACAGGACATATCGCAGCTCCTCAAGTCCCGCTGCAGCCTGTGAGGAACCGCCCAGGAATTGCAACGAATCATCCGAAGCATCAACAGAAGTGCGGGTTGATGAAATGAATTGCAGGATCTGCTCAGACCTGTTGGCATCGATCCCCAGCTTTTGCATTTCTTCCGCAACACCTGCATGGCCGATCTTGTCAAGTTTGTCAATCGCGACAGTCAGCGGGATCATGAGGTGCTGCCCCCCGCTGACATCAGCAAGTGCGGAGAGAATGCGGCGGCTGTTGATGCGGATCTCCACATCAATCCCCAGCCTGCGGAAAACTTCGCTGTACACCAGTGCCAGCTCCACTTCGTTCAGCAGCGAACGGCTCCCGACGATATCCGCATCACACTGGTAAAACTCCCGGTATCGCCCGCGCTGCGGCCGGTCGGCACGCCACACCGGCTGCACCTGGTAGCGCCTGAACGGGAACGCCAGCCGCCCGTGATTCATGGCCACGTAACGTGCAAAGGGGATCGTAAGGTCGTATTTGAGCGCGCGTTCGGTGAGGTTGCGGTCATTTTTTCCCTGCAACACATTTTCAAATGCTGCGCGCGCCTTGTCGATGTTCTTCGGATCACCGAGGCCGTTATTCAGGATTTTGAAGATCAGCTTATCCCCTTCCTCGCCATACTTGCCCAGCAGGGTTTCCAGGTTTTCCATGGCAGGTGTCTCCAGGGGCTGGAATCCATGAAGCTCGAACACACTCCTGATGGTATTGAAAATAAAATTCCGTTTCTGTACGACATCAGGACCAAAATCGCGCGTGCCCTGGGGCAGGGACGGCTTTGACGGCCTGCTTTTCGACGGCTGGTCCTGGTTGGCCGGAGTTACATCACCCATGCTGTAAATATATTTATTCGTTCACCAACTCAGGGACGGGCCGGCGTGGCATATTTGCGGATGATCGCATCGCACACTTTTTCAATCAGCTCATAAACCTCGTGATAGCCGGGCTCCGTGCCATACCAGGGATCGGGAACCGAACGGTTCTCGCCTGGATACAGCTCGTTCATGAAGAGGTCCACTTTGCTGGCATCAAATGACCTGCCCGCGATCCCGCGGATATCTTCCAGTACATCATCAGCGAATGCATAGATCTTGTCATACCGCTGGAAATCACCGGGCACGAACCTGCGTGCGCGCTGGTCGCAGATCTCGATGCCGTTCATTCGCGCCACCTTTTGCGACAGGTGGTGGGGCGGCTCACCAATGTGGTAAGAATTCGTCCCCGCGCTTTCTACCGACCAGTCAAGCCCTGCCTGTTGCGCCTTGTGCTGCAAAATACCTTCCGCCAGCGGGCTGCGGCAGATATTGCCAAGGCAAACCATCAGAATTTTCATAGTACGCAAAGTTGCATAAAACGGACATTCGGGTTTCTTAATAACATCAAAAACCCGCCATTAACCAT
Source organism: Flavisolibacter sp. (assembly GCA_036373835.1). Taxonomy (GTDB): domain Bacteria; phylum Bacteroidota; class Bacteroidia; order Chitinophagales; family Chitinophagaceae; genus Flavisolibacter. The sequence goes on from DASUVB010000293.1 coordinate 7,911, forward strand.
AATTAACCTTAATAAACCCAGCAAGCCTTAAACTATGGCCGCCTGGCACGGTCTGATATCCGTCTCTAACAACTCAAAAAATAATTATGAAAAAAATCATCGCAAGTGCCCTGGTCCTCGCACTGTCAATAGGAGCCGCCCAGGCCCAGAAAACCGAAGGACAGGACAAAAAACACAAAAAGGAGATGCACCAGAAGCATCATGCAAAAGAACTGAACCTGACGGACGAGCAGAAGCAGCAGATGAAATCGCTTCATGAGGCCCAGCGCCAGGAAATGGAAGCGCTTCGCGCTAACACTTCCTTAACAAAGGAGCAGCAAAAGGCGAAGAGGACCGAGATCCACGAGAAATACCGTTCGCAGTTCGCAGCGATCCTGACACCTGCGCAAAAGCAGCAAATGGAGCAAATGAAAGCAGCGCGCAAGGCGAAAATGTCCGAGGGCAAGAAAATGAAGCAGCGTACGGATGCAGATTTCCCCGGCCGTGGAGCTCAGAAAGGTAAAATGGACAGGCGTGGCACTGGTGAGGATGGTGAAAAAATGGCGAAGGAACTGAACCTGACTGCTGCCCAGCAGGAGCAGGTAAAGCAGATCCGTACTTCGTTCCGCAGCCAGATGGAAACCCTGCGCAAGGATGAGAGCCTGAGCCGCGAAGAGAAGCGCACAAAAATGCAGGAACTGATGAAGCAGCAGGAAGCCCAGGTAAGATCAGTGCTTACTAAAGAGCAGATCGAGAAGCTGGAAGCCCGCAAAAAAGAGATGATGGACAAGCGCGCGGAAAAAATGGATAAGAAGCGTAAGTAATAAACCTGGTGATAACTAATGATAGCGCCGCCCATGTGG
>DASUVB010000294.1:0-2313 GCA_036373835.1 Flavisolibacter sp.
ATAGGTCACATAGCTGAAACGTATGCACACAGCGGCATGAACATTTTCATCTTCCACGAAGCTGATGCCGGGCTGCAGGAAATATTTGAGGAGGTCGGCTGAATAGAAACGGGTATCCGACACGCCAAAGGAACGGATCGCATCATCAATGTGCAGTGTGCCTTTCCCGACACCTCCATACACACTGAAAACAAATTTGCGGCCGGCATCCGCGGTGAAATAGCCGGCGCCAGCCTCGAAAAAATTGCGGCGATAACGCACCAGCGATGTGTCATAGATATTCTCGTAATCATTTTGAAATCCATCCGATTCCCGACGGAAAGCCCAGGAGGCCATCACCGCGATGTGGTTGGAAAATGCGTAAGCAGCCTGCAGATCCATCCCCCTGTTGCTGCTGCTGTCAGCCCTGCCTTTTGCCGGTCCAAACGAATATGTTGCATCCAGGGACGCATCCTGTTTCTTCACCAGAAGCGGCTGGTGAATATGAGAGGCGGCGTATGGATACCGGTATGATCTGCAGGAAGTGGTTGCCAGTACCAGGACAAGGGCAACAGGCAAAAACGATGGTGTCTTTTTCATAAAACGCATGTTGTTATTGGCTGATGATCCTTCCGTCTTCCATCTGGATCACCCGGTTGGTGTGGCTGGCAAACTCGGGATCGTGTGTTACGATCAAAAGTGTCTGCCTGAACTTTTCCCGGAGCCCTCTGAAGATTTCCAATACCGTTTCACTGTTTTTCTTGTCCAGGTTACCGGTAGGTTCATCGCCCATGATGATGATCGGGTCATTGATAAGCGCCCGGGCAATGGCCACCCGCTGCTTTTCCCCACCCGAGATCTGGTTGGCCTTCTTCTGTGCCAGTCCACCGATGTCCAGCCACTCCAGGCGTTCCATTGCGCGCTGTTCCACTTCGGCGTTGCTGAACTTTCCTAGCTTCAGCGCAGGGAGCATCACATTTTTGAGCACTGAGAATTCATTCAGCAGGTAATGGAACTGGAAAACGAAGCCGATCTTCTCGTTGCGGACCTGTGCCAGCTTCAACGCCTTGCTGCCGGTCATAAGCACGCCGTCGATCTCCAGCTGTCCCTCGTAGTCGGTATCCATGGTGGACAAAATATACAGCAGCGTCGATTTACCACAGCCGGACTTGCCCATGACGGAAACAAACTCACCGCGTTTCACGGAGAAGCTCACATCCTTCAGCACCTGGATGGTCACCGGGTCATGGAAGCTTTTGCTCACGTGACTTGCCTGGAGGACGATATCGTTGGTATTATTTTCCACGGATGATAACCACTGGATCAACCCTGCTGGCTTTTCTTGCCGGGAACCATCCCGCGAGGTAGGTGGTAACCAGCGAAAAAACAAGCCCGATCACGTAAAACCTGACGTCATAATTCACCGGGTATGTTTTTACAGTTGGCAGCGCACTGGTATTGAACGGGATGGTATCGATCCCTGCCGAAAGCAGGTAGCCGAATACCAGGCCGGTGATGCCCCCGAAAACGCCGATGCTGACAGCGATAGTGAGGAACACCCGCTTCACATCACCACCTGAGAAGCCGGTCGCTTTCAGGATGGCAATGGTGTCCATTTTTTCATAGATCATCATGTTGAGGATATTGTAAATCCCAAACCCCGCCACGATCAGCAGCACGATGCCCACGGTATAGGATATCAAAGTTCGAATGAATGTACCGGTTTCAAATTGCGAGTTGGCAGTCTGGATATCTTCCGCGTCAATGTCGAACAGTGTTGCATACTCTTTTGCCGCCCCGGGTGCCTCGTTGATGTCCTTCAGCTTGACATGGACTTCGGTCAGGTACTGCCCGGGCTTCCCCATCAGCTTCTGCGCCGTTGATACCGACGTAAAGCTTTGCGCCTTGTCAATATCCTTGATGCCAGACTGGAACAGTCCCACAACCTTCAACGGGAATATCTCTCCCCTCGACGTGGTGACGTGCACCACGTCGCCTATATGCGCAGCAATGATCTTGGCAAGCTCCGTCCCGAGAATGATGCTGTTGGAAATGTTCTTAAGACCTGTAGCGTCACCCTCGGTAATGTAGTCCATGAAATGAAAAAGGCGGATCTCTTCTTCCACCTGTATGCCGTGCATCACCGCAGCGATATCCATGCTGCCACTGGCGAAAAACACCGGCGAGACAATGCGCGGTGAAATTCCCAGCACCCGCGGATCACGCTGTACCGTATTGATGATCGCAGCACTGTTGTACAGTTCCTGCCGCGCGGTGGTTGTCTTGATCGACCGGATGAAATGATATACGCTGTCCGACGGCCAGCCCTGCTTC
>DASUVB010000295.1:0-3287 GCA_036373835.1 Flavisolibacter sp.
GGTTCCGCGGGAAAAAAACCGTTTAAGAAGGTTTTTGTCCGCTGTCAGCCGGCAGGTTCCTGCCCGGGCGGTCATCATCCACGTTGGTGACGCCACCGCTGATCGCAAATTTCATGGCGTCGGTGGCATCGATGCTGGTGATCCGCCGTACACGAACCCGTGGCAGCAGGTAAACGTTGCCTGCAATGGAGTAAGACATGGGGATATAGACAGCAACATATTCGGTAAAGCCGAAATCTGCCGCGTCATCCTGTGTGATGAAGCCTACGCGCCATACATCATTGTCATCGATATTGGCAAGGACCGGCTTGTTGAATTTTTTCTTTTCGCCGGCAAAGGCTTCGAAAAAATCCTTCACGGTAGAATAGATGAACCGGATCCCGGGGGTCTTGGCCATCAGGGCATCAAAAAGATTATAGATCCTGTTCCTGAAAAAATAGGAACTGAGGTAGCCCAGCAGGCAGATAGCAATGATAACGATCAGGAAGCCAAGGCCATAGTTGCGGACATAGATCTTCCCGTCAGCACCTTTTTCCGTGAACAGCGGTACCTGGTTGTCGATGGTTGACACCACCCAGTAAACAGTATACACCGTGATGGCAATGGGAGCGATCACCAGCAGCCCCTGTAAAAAGTACTGGAAAAGCTTGCTCCACCGGAAGCCTTCACGTGGGGGTTGCAGGTCATTCATTCACCAAAGGTAACGGCGCATTCATCCCCTGAAAACAACCTTTCATAAAAATTTAATGATTGGAAACTATTGTTACGAAAAAAGTTTCCATAGTTTTGCGGCCGTTATGGAAACAAAGGAACGCATTTTGGTGAAGTCGCACGAGCTGTTCAACCGCTACGGGATCCGTTCGGTGAGCATGGATGATATTTCCGTACAGCTGGGCATGTCGAAGAAGACCCTGTACCAGTTTTATGCTGATAAGGATGAACTGGTCGGCGAAGTGATCGCTACAGTGCTGGAATCCAACAAGAACCGGTGCCTCTGCGATAAGAAGGCAGCCGAGAATGCAGTGCATGAGATCTTCCTTGCATATGACATGATGCAGGAAATGTTTTCAAAAATGAATCCCGCGGTCATTTTCGACCTCGAAAAATATCATCCGGCCGTGTATGGCAAATTTGAAGAACACCGGAACAGCTTTTTGTACCAGATGATCCGATCCAATCTTGAGAAAGGCATTAAAGAGGAGCTGTACCGGCCGGATATTGATGTTGACGTGCTGACACGTTTCCGCATAGAAAGCGTTTTCCTTCCCTTTGATTCTGACATTTTTCCCAACAACCGTACACACCTGATGCATATTGAACAACAGCTGCTGGACCATTTCATTTATGGAATTGTAACAGCAAAGGGCCAGAAGATGATACAGAAATATAAAAACCAGAGAACTAAAACCAAATGAAAAAAGGGATTATCAGTTTGATCCTGGTCACAGGTGTCCTCACCCTCCGGGCACAGCAGAAGTACGAGCTGACGGTGCAGGAGGCAGTGGACCTCGCGTACCGCAATGTGATGGAGCTGCGCAACGCGCAGGTGGACTACCGCATCCAGGAAGCAAAGAACAAAGAGATCACGGGCATGGCTTACCCGCAGCTCAGTGCCAGCTTTTCAGCGAGCCATTACCTGGAGCTGCCGGCGATCCTGTTCCCGGACGCCACATCAACCGCCGTGTACCAGATCCTGAAGGATGAAGGTGTAAGCGGGAGCTCAGGTCCGATAACCAGTGTGCCGGCGCCGCAGATGCGCCAGGTTAGCTTCCAGCAACCGTGGAATATGGCTTTGGGCGCAACGGTAACACAACTGCTTTTCCAGCCGGATGTTTTCGTGGGGCTGCAGGCCCGCGAAACCGCGCTGAACCTGTCACAGTCCATGGTAGACCAGGTGCGCGACAGGATAAAGGATTCCGCATACAAAAGATATTATGCCATCCTGGTAGCCGAAAAGCAGCTTCATTACGTGGATGAAGGACTGGCGCGGCTGAATAAGCTGTACCGCGACGACTCCATCATGTACCGCAATGGCTTTGCGGAGAAGCTTGACCTCGATCGCGTGCAGGTGCAGATCAATAACCTGCGGACAACCCGTAACACCATTGCAAACGCGGTGAACCTCGCGTATGCGGCCATGAAGTTCGCGTTGGGCGTTTCGCAGAAGGATACGATCGTGCTGAAGGATAACCTGAGCCCGGACATGATCCGGGATAACCTGCTGGACCCGACATTTTCATACGAGGACCGCACGGAGATCAGGACACTGACCTTTGCGCGCAAGCTGCAGGAGCTGGACCTGAAGCGGTACAGGCTGGGATACATTCCCACGGTATCGGCCATCGGCAACTATTCACTGAACGGTATGGGCCAGAAGTTTTTCACCAACCCGAATACCATCTGGATCAACAGTGCATACATAGGGTTGAGTGTTAACGTCCCGCTGTTCGATGGTTTCCAGCGGAAGTACAAGGTCAGGCAGGCGCAGCTGAATATTGAAAAGGTCGACAACACCATCTCCACCGTGAAACAGGGCATTGACCTGGAGCAGGTAGCTACAAAAGGCCTGCTGGTAAATGCCATCAACAACCTCGACATCCAGGAGGCGAACATGCAACTGGCCGAGAAAGTATACAACACCACCAAAATAAAATTTGAACAGGGATTGGGCAGCAGCTTTGAAGTGCTGCAGTCCGATGCAGACCTGCAGCAGGCACAGGCCAACTATTTCACGGCACTGTACAATGCCATGGTCGCACGGGTCAGTTACCTGCATTCACTGGGGAAATTGTAATGAAACATCAACAAAACATCATTTTCATGAAAAGGAATTTAATGCTGATGGCGCTGGTAGCCTTGTTTACTGCATCCTGCGGCAATTCAAAGAAGGACCAGCAGGCCATCCTCAACGATAAAAAAGTAAAGCTGCAGAAACTTCGCACGGAACAGAAAGAAATTGCAACCGAGATCGAAACACTCGAAGCGGACATCGCACGCGAGGATCCATCCATGCGGGTAAGAGCGGCGAAGCTGGTTTCGGTTTCGCCCGTGATGTCGCAGAATTTCTCGCATTACATCGAGCTGCAGGGCAGGGTGGATGCGCGGAATATTGCGTACGTCGCACCGCCGAATGGCCAGGGTGGCATCGTAAAAGCTTTGTATGTAACTCGTGGCCAGTTTGTGCGCAGGGGCCAGGTACTTGCACGCCTTGACGACCAGGTGCTTCGACAGCAGCTGGAGCCGCTGCGCGTGCAACTGAATGCCGCGGAGGATACGTACCGCAGGAC
>DASUVB010000296.1:0-5178 GCA_036373835.1 Flavisolibacter sp.
GAGCACCGGCCCTGGATCGCTTACCGGCAGTTCTGCGAGCACTTTGCGGTTCCCCTGGCGCTGATGCATTACCTGCAGGAACCGCTGCAGCCCATGATGGCCGCCTACCCCGACGGCATCCCGGTCACGCTTGCCGGGAAGATGCTTCCCTGGAGAAGCAGGTTCCAGGTGCACGTGTACCTCCACATTCTGCTGCACGGGAAAATGGCGGCAAGGGCGCACATGCAGCCGGGGCGCACACAAACGTTCTCGCGCGCCAAATGGGAGAACCTGTTGCGGAGCCTTGATGTGATGATCCGTTCTTTTTCATTCGGAAGACAAACCGGTGTCTGGTCGGATTACTACCACGAGGCAGGAACACGCGACGGGTACCTGGAACGCAAAAAGGAGATTGTCGCCGGGTGGATCGGCCGGCATGCATTTCGAACTGCCATTGACGCTGGCGCGAACGAAGGCGTCTTCACCATGTTGCTGGCCGAAAAAAATGTAAGTACCATCAGCTCCGACCTTGACCATTATTCCGTCAACCGGTTATACGCATCGCTTAAAGAGCAGCATACACAAAACGTTGTTCCCCTGGTCATGGACCTTTCGCATCCCTCTCCCGCCATTGGTGTCAACAACGAAGAACGGTCCTCCTTCCTTTCCCGTGCGCATGCCGACGTGGCGCTGTCGCTGGCGCTGATCCACCACCTGTGCATCGGGCGCAACATTCCATTCGCAGGCGTGGCGGCAATGTTCCGGCAAATGGCACCCCATCTTATCATCGAATTCGTTCCAAAGCAGGATGAGAAAGTAGTGCAGATGCTGCAACAAAAGCCGGATGTTTATGAATGGTACACGGATGAAAATTTCCTCGCCGCTTTCGAACAGCACTTTACCGTGCAGGAACAGCAACCGGTCGCGGGATCCGGGAGAACATTATACCTGATGCAGGCGCGGTAACGTTATCGCGGTCACAGCCCGAACAACCGGTCCATATGCATCGTTACCCCGAAATGGTTCCATGAAATATTGCGCTGGTAATTGGTATGCGCATAGAGCACCTGGAATTTTTTCAGCTTCAGCCGCAGACCAGTTGAAAAGCCCGTGAGCCCGTTGGCAGCGCTCCCGATATTCAGCTCCGAACGCCGCAGGTGATTATACCCTATCGTGCCTTCCAGGTGGTTGCCGAGATAAATATGCGTCGCGAAGACGAAGTGATTCAGCAGCTTGTTGAAAAAGCCCGTGCCCGTGGTGAAGTTGTTGGTGACGTTGAAGGTCGTGTCGTGGTACAGGATGTCGAACTGGTGCAGGTGATGCGCCGTGAATGAAAATCCGAAGGGTGATTTCGCCAGCCGCTTGGTGATGCCCACCTGCAGGTCGAACGGCAGGTCATCACGTTCGCCCGCGTACGACGACAATTGCACGCCCATGTTCCGCGCGAGCACGGATGCCGTGAGGTCGTTTGCCGTGTCCGTGTACAACAGGCCGGCATCGACAGCCAGGCCGCTGGACCGGTATTGCTGGTAGGAAGAATGAATGAATTTCAGGGACGCGCCATAGTGCCATTTCTGCAAATACTTTTTTGCAGCCGATAGCTGCACCACGAAATCCACGGGACGAAACGTACCGCTGGTATTCCCGGCAGCATCCGTTTGCGGGATCGCTCCATAATCAAGAAAGTAAATATGCCCCGCGGCAACGGCACCCTGCTTGGGAACTTGCGTGGCGCCGGTCAGGCTGTACGTATGAACACCGCCCGGGAATGTATTAAAGCTCGCGTTCAGTTGCCGGGACACATTTTCATCCAGCAATGACGGGTTGTTTGCAGTAAGGCCAACCTCGTGCGCCTTGAATGAAGTATTCACACCGCCGGCTGCCGTTAAGACCGGCGTCGCGGGCAGGCGCAGGAAATTATACACAGATGTTCCCCCCAGCGTCTGCGCAGCGCAGGCGCAGGTCAGCATGACGGCAGCAATGGTGGCGCATACACGCATGTACATCTGGTTCATTTCTGTTGTAATGATACGAAGCATTTGATATTGACAACACAGCCCTTGCATACCTCACACCTGTAGCGCCACCTGTATCACCTGGTCCATCGTTTTTACGTAATGAAAACGGACTCCCTTGATATATTCGGGGTTGATCTCCTGTACATCCTTTTCATTCTGCACGCACAGCACGATATCCCGAAGGCCTGCACGCTTGGCCGCAAGCACCTTTTCCTTGATGCCACCCACCGGCAATACCTGTCCACGCAAGGTGATCTCGCCGGTCATACCCAGGTAGGGTTTTATTTTCTTTCCGGTGAATGCAGATGCCAGTGCTGTGAGCATCGTCACACCTGCGCTGGGACCGTCCTTGGGCACGGCGCCTTCCGGCACGTGGATATGGATGGTCTTTTTTTCAAGCAGTGATGGATCGATGCCATACTTTCTTGCATTCGCACCGAGGTACGACAACGCCGTTGACGCACTTTCCTTCATCACGTTGCCAAGATTTCCCGTCAGCCGCAGGTCGGGCTTGCCGTCACTCAGCGATGCTTCAATGAACAGGATGTCGCCTCCCGCATAGGTGTACGCAAGCCCCACCGCCACGCCGGGAATGGTCGCGGACTTGTACATCTCGTTATTGTACCGCGAACGCCCGAGGATCCTTTCAATATCGTCAATGCTCAGGGATGGCTTCAATTGCCCCTTCATTGCCAGCTGTCTCGCCTGGTTGCGCATGACGGCGGCAAGGTGCCTGTCCAGCTCCCGCACGCCGCTTTCGCGCGTATAGTCCTGTATGATCTTTTCCAGCACCTTGTCGCTGATGCGGAATTTCGAAGATTTCAGCCCGTGCGCTTCCAGCTGCTTCGGGATCAGGTGCCGCTTGGCGATCTCGATCTTCTCCTCCACCGCGTAGCCGCTCAGCTCAATGATCTCGAGCCGGTCACGCAGTGCCGGCTGTATGGTCTGCAGGTTGTTGGCCGTGGCAATGAACAGCACCTTGCTGAGGTCATACTCCAGCTCCAGGTAATTGTCGTAAAACGAATGGTTCTGTTCGGGGTCGAGCACTTCCAGCAGCGCGCTGCTCGGGTCTCCGCGGAAATCGGTCCCCACCTTGTCTATTTCATCCAGGATCATCACGGGGTTGGAAGACTTTACCTTGCGGATATTCTGCACGATCCTGCCGGGCATCGCGCCGATATAGGTCTTGCGGTGACCGCGGATCTCGCTTTCGTCGTGGATGCCGCCCAGGCTCAGGCGCACATACTTGCGGCCGATGGCATTGGCAATGCTTCTGCCCAATGATGTTTTACCGATGCCCGGTGGTCCGTAAAAGCAAAGGATCGGGCTTTTCATGTCGCCCTTCAGCTTCAGCACCGCCAGGTATTCCAGGATGCGCTCCTTGATCTTGTCCATCCCGTAATGGTCGGCATCGAGGATCTCCTTGGCCTTTTCCAGGTCATACACGTCCTCGGTATAATCCTCCCACGGGAGATCCAGCATCAGGTCGAGGTGGTTGTACACCACCGAATAATCTGGTGTGCTGGGATGCATGCGCTCCAGCTTCTCGATCCCTTTTTTAAAAACGTCGCGCGCGGCATCAGGCCACTTTTTGTTTTCGGCGCGTTTCTGCAGCTCGCGGATCTCGCGCTCGTTGGGATCGCCGCCCAACTCTTCCTTGATACTCTTCAGCTGCTGCTGCAGGAAATACTCGCGCTGCTGCTTGTCAATTTCCGCGCGGGTTTTATTCGTGACCTTGTTCTTCAGCTCTGCGAACTGCAACTCCTTCTGCAGGAACTGCATCAGCAGGTCGGCGCGCTCGCGGATATTGTCCATTTCCAGCAGCCGCTGCTTGTCGCGGATCTCGATGGTGAGGTTGCTGGAAACAAAGTGGATCAGGAACGACGCATTTTCAATATTGCGCAGGATGACGGAAGCTTCTGACGGGATGTTTGGTGACAGCTGGATGATCTCCGTAGCCAGGTCCTTGATGTTCGATACATAGGCATCGAAATCCGCATCGGCCGGCGCTTCAGGTTCTTCAATGATGGAAATGCTGGCCTTGAAATACGGCTCCTCCGACGTGATGCCCCTGATGGAAAAACGGTTCTTTCCCTGGATGATAATGGTGGTGCCGCCATCGGGCATCTTGATCTGCTTGACGATCTTGGCAATGGTGCCGATGGACTCCAGGTCTTTGGCCTCCGGATCCTCAACGGTTGCGTCCTTCTGCGCTACGACGCCGATCAATTTATTGGTCTTGTATGCTTCACTGACCGCCTTGATGCTTTTATCCCTCCCCACCGTTATCGGCAGCACCACACCCGGGAACAGCACGGTATTGCGCAATGGCAGGATTGCGATCTCCGGGGGAATATCCAGCTTTTCGTTTGACTCTGCATCACTTTCATTGAGCGGGATGATCGGTATAAAATCAAGGCCTTCCTCTGGTTGTAAATTCATGTTGGGTAGCATGGCTTTTATTGCCTGGCGCAAGGGCGCAATTTACACCGTTTTATCCGCTGCGGGTAGCAGGCACAAAAAACCCTCCGCGAAGGAGGGTGTATTTTAAAGGGCGAACCCTACCGATAACTGGTATCCCTGGTTCTTCCATTTTTCCTGGTCACTGATATCGTTGATATTGGTAAGGCCAACGACATAGCGGCCGGTCAGGCGGATCTTGCTGACCCGGATCTGTGCACCGCCGATCAGGGAGAAGTCGCCGGACTTGAAGGCGTCGCGCCCATTTTCAACCAGGTTCTTGCTCTGGTCGAGCAGGATGCCGTATTGAGGGCCCGCCTGCAGGCTAAGCACATTACCGAGCTTGTAATTCAGCACCAGCGGGATGCTCAGGTAATTCAGCTTCACATCCTGGTAATTGGAAAAATTGACCGCGTTCTCGTACACGTTTTTGAAGCTGCTGTCGGCGCGTGTCTGGTACTGGTTGAAAACCACTTCCGGCATAATGCTCCACTTCTTCCCGAGGCCGATCTCCATAAAGCCACCGAGGTGGTAGCCATACCTGAATTCATCCCTGAATGCCTTGCCGTCGACCTTCATAATGTTTGCGCCAACCTTTCCACCGATGTTGAACTGGGCTAATGCTGCCTGCGCTGTGAACAGGACCGCGAAGAGGAACAGAAGTTTTGTTTTCATAAAAGTGATTTGATATTAGACGTCAAGATTAGTGCCCCTGTAACCG
>DASUVB010000297.1:0-7224 GCA_036373835.1 Flavisolibacter sp.
AGGTCCTCGTTGAAGAAAACGAGGTTTTCACCGGCGATGTCCATTGAAAAGTTGTATTTCGTAAGCGCAGCGAAGACGGTCCGGCTGCTGCCTTTTTGCATGCGGTCATGCAGCTCCACGATGAGGACCCGCGTCCTGGGAAGCCATTGATCCGTTCCGTCTGCAAAGATCATTTTTTCCGATCCTTCCACATCCAGCTTCAGGATATCAACGCGGTCCCAACCCATGCGTTGCATAATGTCCGGTATGCCCAGTGATTCGATGGCACCAGGCGTGCCTGCGGCGGCTTCATCAACCACGAAGCCGTTGTTCCCTGCCCCGGTGTTGCGGACAACGAGATGCGCGCTGCGGTTCCAGATGCCCGCATGCAACGGCGTAACATTTCCGTAAGCCTGCGTGTTTCGTACCAGCAGCTCGAAGTTTTCCTGGTCAGGTTCGATGGAAACGATCTGCGCGGATGGATATTTTGTGGCAAACCATGCGGCGGTGAGACCGATGTTACCTCCCCCATCAATGACACATTCGGGTGTGAACGGAAGGCTTATGTCGTAGGTTTCGCGCAACAGCACTTCTTCAAACGTTGCGTAGTCGAAAGGGTTGTCCCGCATGTTGAAGGGGTGGTGAAGCTTCGAGATCCGCAATTGCTCCAGCTTCCCGTACTTGATCTTCGAGTACAGCCGGAGCGCTTCCGCCACCGGGAGGTGCTGCCGCAACCGTTTAAAACGTGACATGTGCAAAAGAACTACTTAGTTTTGATCCGGTCGTATGCAATCGGTCTTTTTTATATCGTTGATGAACGGCGCCGCGTGGGGCGGCAGTGAAGAGCTGTGGTTCCGGGCCGCGTTGCATGCGGCCGGCTCTGGCGTACGCACCGCCTGCGCCGTGTACGACTGGCCGGAAAAAGCAGGGCGGATCGAACAATTGAGACATGCCGGTTGCCACGTGTACCTGCTGCCCAATGACGGCAGGCTTAAAAGAAATCTTGCGGAGAAGATCCGGTACCGCATCAGCCGGTGGCGTGTAAAAGGCACGGTGGCCGCATTGCCGCTTGCCGAGTATGACATGGTCGTGGTGAACCAGGGAGGATTCGAGATCTATACGTCAACCTGGAAGCACCTCTACCGGCTGCTGAACCGGTTTGCCGTGACGTTTCACAATTATGATACGCGTGAAGTCTTTTCTGCAGCCAAAGCGGCCATCCTTGAGCAATGGATCGACCGGGCCTGCTGCCTGTTCTTTGCTTCTGACAGGATCCGCGCGATGCTGGAGGAAAAGCTTTCCATTCCCGTCACGAACGCGCAGACGCTCATTAATCCCGTAACGATAAATGTACCGCGTGAACCGTTGCCTTCCGCCGACGGCACGCGGCCCGTGCTGGTCATGCTTGCAGCGCTGGACGTATCCCGCAAAGCCCAGGATGAGCTGGTCCGGGCACTGGCAACAGCAAAATGGCGGGGACGGCCATGGGAACTGCACCTGTTCGGCGAAGGAAATGACAGGGCTGCTTTGGAACAGTTAGTAGCCGAAAACGGTTTGCAGGAACGTATTTTTCTCGAAGGTCATACCGATGATGTTTTGCAGGTGTTGTCAGGGGCACACCTGGTGCTGCAGGTGACGCACCGCGACGCGATGCCGCTGGCGGTGATGGAAGCAATGGCGGCCGCGCGACCAGTCGTGGTAAGCAATGTTGGTGACATGCCGCTGTGGGTGCACGACGGGCTGAATGGCTGGGTGTCCGGAGGCAGTACAGCGCGGGAAATTGATGCCGTGCTGGAACGTGCGTGGCAGCAACAACAGGCATGGCCGCAAATGGGCGCCGCATCGTTTGCAATATTCAGGGAGCACTACCCGGAGAACCCGGCAGGGTATTTCCTGCACCAGCTTCAGTCCTGCGACTGATTCTTCCGCCACCACCGGAATGCGAAAAATCCAACAATGGCGAGCGGTGTGAAGGCTAAGTACATGATACCAAAATTCAGTCCACGGGCTGGTTTTTCTCCCAGTTGCTGCGCCGTGCGCGTACAGATGGAACACTGGGCTTCGGCCACGACCGGCGCTAAAACCATGAAACAGGCCAGTATCGGTATCAGGAGGAATCGTTTCACCCGGCAAATGTAAAAAGAAAACAGGCTGGTTTACCGTTAAAAACCAGCATCATAGGTCAGAACCCGCGCCCGGCCTGGTTTTCGCCCGCAAAAATGTTGCATTCCAGGCTGAAAATGTCTATTTTTCGGCATCTGCTATTCTGTGAAACCACTGCTGACCATACCTGCTATTGTCCTCAGCCTGTCCTGGGCGTGCGCCCAGACCCCGATCAGCGGCATCATCAATTCCTATCACAGGGTGCTTGAATACCTCCCGGTCCAGAATTGTGTACGCGTCGACAATACGTCCGGCCTTGGCATTACAGACAAGGTGATGATCGTGCAGATGAAGGGCATCACGGTGAGCGTCGTTAACAATAATTCATTCGGTTCCGTGTCAGCTTACAACGATGCGGGCAACTACGAGATCAATACCATTTGCGACATTCGAGGCGATTCCGTTTTTTTCATTCAGCAATTTTTAAGAACCTATAACCCGCAGCATAAGGTTCAACTGGTGCGGATACCGCAGTATGGGAGTGCGATCGTCACCGATTCCCTGAAGGCTGCTGCGTGGGACAGCGCGGCCGGCAAGGGCGGGGTGCTGGCCATCGCCGTGACCGATCAGCTGATCCTCAATGCGCCGGTTTCAGCCGATGCGCGGGGCTTCAGGGGCGGTGCCTATGCACAAAGCTCCAACACCTGCTCCAACTTTTTTCCCGCGGACAACGAATTCTACAATGCATCTTCCACAAGCCCGCAAAATGGTTCCTGGAAGGGCGAGTCTGCGTGCGACCTGGCGATGACCTATAGCGGCGGCAAGGGTGCGGTTGCAAATGGTGCCGGTGGCGGCAACAATCACAATAACGGCGGCGGTGGGGGATCCAACCTCAGTACCGGCGGTGTCGGTGGTGGTAATTCCAGCACAACCGGGTGCACGGTTTCCAATCCCGGCAAGGGCGGCTATGCGCTGAGCAGCAACAGCGGCGCCCGGATATTCCCCGGGGGAGGTGGCGGTACCGGCCATTCAAACAATGTGGCGGTGACGGGCGGTGGTGGTGCAGGGGGCGGGATCCTGTTCATACAGGCGGCTACTTTGATCTCAAATGGCTATTCGATATCAGCTGGCGGTGCTAAAGGTGGCAGTGCCATCGGTGACGGCGCCTCCGGAGGTGGCGGCGGCGGTACGATCATCATGGACGTCATCTCTTATTCCGATGCGGTGAATATTTCCGCAAAAGGCGGCGATGGTGGCGATGAAGATGATGAAAATTACAGCGGCCGCTGTTTTGGCGAAGGTGGTGGTGGCAGCGGCGGTGTGATCTATTTCAAAAATGCGACACCCTCCGGGACCGTTTCGGTTGCCGGTGGCGTGAAAGGATTGAAATTAAATTACCTCGGCTGCGCATCGCTGGTACAGGCTGCACCCGGCAGCGCGGGATCGATCGTGACCAGTTACGCTTATAAACAGTCGGCAGTCATGTCAACCTGCGTGTCCGCGGCCCTGGCGGGACAACTGCTGTTCTTCCAGGCAAAGGAAGAAAATGGGCAGGTCCTCGTGAACTGGATCCCGGCACAACCACAACCCGATAAGTACGTGCTGCAAAGAAAGCTGCAGGACGGATCCTGGCAGACGATCTACACAACAGCCTCCGTTGCCGGGAAACCTTCATATCTCTATGCGGATGCGGGCCTCCGGGCCGGAAGATACTATTACCGGTTGCGGATGGAGCAGGCTGGAGGCCCACCCGCTTTTTCATCCGTGGTACCGGTTGTGATCAAAGAAATGCCTCATTACTCCGTGTATCCAAATCCGGCGTCTGCCTACATCATCGTCACGGGTGATCTCGCCCCCGGGGAGGAGATCTGCCTTTATGATTACACTGGCAGAAAGGTGTATTCACAAACTGTTACGGCTCCACAGCGCATGTTGAAAATTCACACGACTAAATTGCCACGCGGACTGTATGTACTGCGTGTACAGGAATCCAATCTCAGGGTCCGGCTTCACTGATCCCGCTTCTCAACATTTAAGTGGTTGTTAATTGGCAATCCGGTGATATTCTTTAACACCAAACGGCGTTATTATTGAACCAGTTTGAAAAAATTCAGTTGACTATGAAAAACAAACATCTACTCTTTTTTCTTCTTTTCTTCCTTCCTGTCGTGGCAATGGCGCAAAATTCAAGGCTTGGCCAGCATGATGCCGTCCGCACATGGACAGTGCCTGTGAACAGCTTTGCTTCGCTGGCAGAGGGAAAGGATATCGCGCAGCAGATCATCGACGTGGTGGGGCTGAAGCCGAACTTCGAAGTGCAGGCAGCCAATGTTCCCAATGCCGCTGCGGTGGTGTCGCGCGGCAAGCGCTATGTGCTGTACAACCCGAATTTTATTAACCAGCTGACCCGGACCACGGGAACGCGGTGGGCGGCCATCAGCGTGCTGGCACACGAGATCGGGCATCACCTGAATGGGCATACCGTCACGTCCAGCGGCAGTCAGCCCGCCATTGAACTGGAGGCTGACGAATTTTCCGGCTTTGTACTGCGCAAAATGGGTGCGAGCCTGGCCGAGGCACAGGCAGCTATGAAGGCGATCGCCGGCCAGCAGGCGACAAAGACGCACCCGGGCCGCTACGACCGCCTTGCTTCGATCCAGAAGGGCTGGGAACATGCCGACGACCAGGTGAACGGCAGGAACACCGCGAAGGTGTCCACGCAGCCGCAGCCATCACAACCGGCCCCGCGGCAGCAGCAGCAAACGGCTTCAAGACAGGCAACGCGTCGCACCACATCACCGATCGACGACCGGTACATTGTGGCGGATGTATCCTTCAATTCAGATCCGAACTCCAGGTATTATATCACCAGCCGGTACAACGTGGTGAAGGTGGCGAACAA
The DNA here is from genome assembly GCA_036373835.1 of Flavisolibacter sp. Lineage (GTDB taxonomy): Bacteria > Bacteroidota > Bacteroidia > Chitinophagales > Chitinophagaceae > Flavisolibacter. Next base: position 4,985 of record DASUVB010000297.1, read on the forward strand.
CAACCTGCTGGTCGTGGGCAAGCTCGCCAGCATGAAGAACACGCAATACCCGTATCTGATGTACGATGAGCAGAATACCCAATACCTTGTGGATCGACGTGGCAATATTGTAACCAGGCGCGGGCAACGCGTCGGTCAGCTCAGCGCACGATAAGCTCAACCCCGCACCGCGGGGTTTTTTATTGCCACTCGGTGTCGGCCTGGACATCGGGCACGGGAGGAAGTGCCGGGGGTGCCGGAGGTGCGGGAGGTGCAGGCGGCGGTGGCGGTGGCGTCAACTTTACCGCTGGGGAAGGTGGCGGCGGTGGAGGCGCGGGCAGCGCAGGTATCTCCTTGATTTCTTTCACGGGGGCAGTTGGCGCCGGGGGTGCCTGTGTCTGGGCAACGGCCCACAGCCCGGTAACAGCGACCAGGGCAGCAATGGCGATTGTTTTCTTCATCTTGGTTTTCTGTTGAGATGCTCAGGCCGCGGAAATCCATAAAATTTCCCGCATGGGGTCATTCCCTTACTTTTGTCTGCAACACTGCAGCCATGAAATTATCCCACTTGTCAGACACCCTGATCGGTTCCGAAATTGTGAAGCTGGGGGGTGAGATCCGCGACCGTATCAGGAAGGGTGAGCGCATTTACAATTTTACGGTGGGTGATTTCGACCCGCAGGTGTTTCCGATTCCGCAGGAGCTGGAAGATGCCGTGGTGCTGGCATACAAAAAGCATTACACCAACTACCCGCCGGCGGAAGGCAATCTTGACCTGCGCGAAGCGATCAGCCGGTTCATCGGCGACTACCAGGGGCTGGAATATTCTGCCCAGGAGATCCTTGTAGCGTCGGGTGGCAGGCCGCTGATCTACGCTTTTTTCCGGGCGGTATGTGATGCAGGCGACAAGGTGATCTACGCGGCGCCTTCCTGGAACAATAATCATTACACGCATTTCGTGGGAGGGCGGCACGTGGTAGTGGAGGCCACGCCTGAAAATAAATTTATGCCGACAGCGGACCAGATTCGTCCGCACATAGGAGACGCTGCGCTGCTGTCGTTGTGCTCTCCGCAAAATCCAACCGGCACTACTTTCAGCAGGGAGGAGCTGCAAAAGATCTGCGACATGATCGTTGAGGAAAATGAGCGCAGGGGCGACGGCAAGAAGCTGTACGTGATGTATGACCAGATGTACTGGCATCTCACCTACGATGGCATCCGCCACTACGATCCCGTTTCGCTCAACCCTGGCATGCGCAAATACACGGTGTACATTGACGCCATCAGCAAAGCATTTGCTTCCACCGGTGTGCGCGTGGGATGGGCGCTGGGGCCGGTGTACCTGTTGAACAAGATGAAAGCCATTCTCTCGCACGTAGGCGCGTGGGCCCCCATGGCCGAGCAAAAAGCGCTCGCCTGGTTCCTGCCACAGCAGGATGCCATCAACAGCTACCTGGATCATTTCAAAGGTGAAATTGAGGAACGGCTGACGCGGATCTACAATGGCCTGATGAAGATGAAGAAGGATGGGCACGATGTGGATGCGATCGCACCTGAAGCCGCCATATACCTGACGATCAAATTTGACCTGCGTGGCAAGACAACTGCCGATGGAAGCCTGTTGGCAACCCAGGCCGATGTTACATCATACCTGCTGCAATATGCAAGCCTTGCTGTTGTTCCTTTTTATGCATTCGGGGCTTCAGACCAGTCGCCATGGTACCGCCTGAGTGTGGGTACCTGCCGCAAAGAAGAAATTGACGACATGCTGCGGCAGCTTTCAGCAGCATTATCACAGTTGCGCGACTAATTCTTATTGACCAGGAAAGTGAAAGGTTTCAGTTCGGGTTGGGCTACGACTGCCAGGATAGACCTTGCTTTCGCAGTGATCCTGAAACGCGTCACCAGCTCGTGAGCGGTACAGAAAATGTCATTGTTTTCCACCTGTAACAGAATCCGGTGCAAATTCTCCACCTCGTGCTGCAGGAGATCCTCGTTGTACACATCTGCCTTATATAACACCAGCAGATCCCTGTTATAGTTTTTCATCGTGACCAGTTTTACATCCTGTCTACTTGGGGCAGCCACAACCACTCGTCTTCTTGGATGTACCGGCGTAGTAGTTTTTCTGACACCCCGTTGTAATGAGGATAGTCAAGAACAATGCCATATAGATTACCTTCTTCATCATGAGGATTTGTAAAATAACTATTTTACACTGCTTTTATTATTCCAGCAGCCCGGGCCAGAAAAAATTAACA
>DASUVB010000298.1:0-2123 GCA_036373835.1 Flavisolibacter sp.
CCTGTGTTGTTCAAAGGATAAATATAATAGGTGTACCCCGTGGAGGCGGAAAGGCCCGACGCGGTAAACGTAGTAGTGGCGGATGACTGGATCACAGTACCGGAGCCCAGGGACTGGCCCGCGGAATATGTAGTACCATGAGACGGATCCACCGGCGTGGCGCCTGACAGATATTGTACCACCAGGTACTGGTCGGCAGCGGGAACAGCAGCTGTGAAAGAACCGCTGATCGAGCTCGTGGAAACTGCAGACAGGTTGAGCAGCGTAGGTGATGCCGGCGGTATAGCGCACGCGGCGGCCTTGCTGACGGCCATCACATGAGGTACCCCACCGGAGACACGGGTAACAGAGATCCCGGTGATGTTCTTGAAAAAATTCGCGCCGGAAAGTGTCAGGGCTATCTGGAACAGCTTTGGATTGGTCGATGTTCCTTCCAGGGCTGTGGTGCTGGTGCGGCCAATGCCCTGCATGGCAGTGGTCCCGGTACCATACCAGTCTGGTATGCTGAAGCCTGTAAACACCTGCGTTGTCGCGTCGGAAAACGTTACGGTAACATTGATCGTTGACGCCCCGCTGCCCGATGTCACCAGCAGGTACAGCGTACCCGCCTGCTGGGGTGTGACAAAATTGAGCGTCCCCGATGTAACGGCAGTGCTTAACCGCAGTGTATTCGGGCCGGTAGCATCCGCCATCTGGAACGTAAGTCCCGACGTGGAGGCGCTGTTGATCGTCCCCGATGTCGGCAGGGAATAGGTGGGTGTGCCGAACGCAGTGAACGTCTGGTTCAGGAAATAGTAGTTGGCGCCGTCGGCATCGGCAGTGACGGATGTCAGCAGCGTGCTGCCGTTTGCGATCACGTCTTCATTGAACCCGGTGACGGGTATGGTCGAATATGTTTGCGACCTGCCCGCGAGCAACAGCAAGAGGCATATAGACAGCAGCAATGTCCTGTGCAACAGCGGGAGCATCTCCTGCTTTACCGGGATGGTAACATACCGGCCTTCCTGGATTTTTCTCATAACAGTTATGTTGGTATTTGTCGTTACTATTAATTATACCTGTTTCACCACCTGCGACCGCGCCTTCGACGATTCCCTGATGATCAGCTCAGGCGGCAGCACGATCACTTCGTTCCGCTCCTGCATGGACCCGTCGAGTTGCCTCCGCAACAGTTCCACGACCGCGTGCGACAGTTCCTCCACGGGTTGCGCAACGGCGGTTATACTGGGTGAAAACAGGTTAAAATGGCTGTTATCGTCAAAGGATACGACGCCGAGTGTTCCGGCCGATGCGGGCATGCCAGGCGACCGCATGGCTTCCAGTCCTGCCAGCGTGAAATAGTTGGTGGCAAAGAAAATAGCATCCAGCTTCGGCGTATTCTGTATGAACAGGCGGATGATGTCCACGTTCACATGATGCTGCAGGCTATAGGGAATATGCAGCACCGCGGGCTCCTGCTTTCCTGCAATGGCGTCCAGGTAACCGCGCTGGCGGTCCACCATCTGCGACTGCAACGAATCAAGCGTCACAAACCCGATATTGCTGAAACCATTTGCCAGCAGGTGTGTGGTAGCTTCGCGTGCACCCATGTAGTTGTCCACGACAACTGTAGGCGCTTCAAGTCCCGGTACGGCGCGGTCAAACAAAACCAGGGGCTGACGGTCTTCGAGCAGTATCCGGATGTCTGCTTCCATTCCCGGTGTCGGCGCAATGATGTAACCGTCTACCTGGCTTTCGCGGAATGCTGTCAGCAGGGCGCGTGCTTTTTCTGCATCGTTGTCGGTGCTGGAATAAAATAGTTTATACCCCAGCTGGTAGGCTTCCTGTTCCACGATCCTGGCAATGGCTGCAAAGAATGGGTTGGAGATGCCTTCTACCAGCATGCCGATGATCTGCGTCTTACCGGTACGCAGGCTTTGTGCCACACGGTTCGGGCGGTACCCCACCTGCTTTACATATTGAAGAATGGCGTCGGCGACTTCCTTCCGGATGCGGTTCTCCTCCGCGCGTCCATTCAGCACAAACGACACCGTAGCCGCAGACACATTGAGGTGCCTGGCAATATCGTGAATGGAGAGCCGTTTTTTCATTCCGCTAAATCGATTAAGTATTAAGGCGGTTTT
>DASUVB010000299.1:0-6871 GCA_036373835.1 Flavisolibacter sp.
GAAGTGGGCCTAAGCGGGGAGATCCGTGCCGTCAACCGCGTGGACCAGCGGATCGCGGAAGCTGAGAAGCTGGGTTTTCAGAAGATTGTCATTTCAAAATACAACCAGCCGGCCGGCAGGCCAAAGGTCACCGGGAAGTCCATTGAGGTCATACCGATGTCCCGGGTGGATGAATTATACCGGTACCTTTTTTAGGTTGCGGGTTGCTGGTTGCTGGGTACTGGTTGCTGGCTATTGGTTGCTGGTCACTGGCTACTGGTTACTGATTGCTGGCTTTGTCCGCCGTAGCTGTGCCGCCTTCGTATGACTTCGGCGGCCGGGGAGCGAAGGTGGGTTGCTGGGTACCTGTGGAGCCGGTAGCCGGCAGACGGGAGTTGTGAGACCGGAGACGGGAGACGGCAGCCCGGAGTTGCTGGCCCACCATGCTTTCAAAACTTAACCTTAGCCTAAACCTTAACCTTAACCTTAACCTTAGCCTTAACCTTAACTTGATGATTTCACTACGTTCCCCAACGGGTCTTCGCACCGGCTTTTCGAATTCTATCCAGGTTGTAGCTGAGACCCGTGGGGCGTTATGACGCGTACAAAATAGCTCCGTGTCCTGTTCTTTTTCCCAGGTTATCCTGTACCGGTGATCGTACATTAAACCATGATACAACTGTTGCGGGAGATCCGTAATGCACTGGTGCACCTTGCGTACCCGCACGTATGCGAGGGCTGCGGAACAGATGTGCTGCAGCCCGATCACCGCCTGTGCCTGGTGTGCCTGTCCAACCTGCCGGCGACGCACTTCCAGTTTTACCCGAACAATCCGGTTGAGAAGATATTCTGGGGAAGGCTGCCTCTCCATGCAGCAACCGCGCAATATTATTTTTCAAGGGACTCACTGATCCAGCGGCTCATGCACCAGGTAAAATACCGCGGCAACCGGGACCTCGCTATCTATCTCGGTAAACGTATCGGCACCGCGCTAACAGGTTCGAACCGCTTCGCCTCGGTGGATGTTGTTGTGCCGCTTCCGCTCAACCCGCTGAAAGAGCGCAGGCGTGGCTACAACCAGGCGGCACTGTTGTGCGAAGGCATATCCGGGCAAACTGGATGGCCGGTTAGCAGGAATGCAGTTGTGCGTACGTCGGACACCGAAAGCCAGACGCGAAAGAACCGTATCGAAAGGTGGCAGAATATGGAGGGACAGTTCCGGGTGGAAGATGGCCGGCAGATCCGGGGAAAGCACATCCTGCTGGTAGATGACGTGGTGACCACGGGAGCAACACTGGAAGCGTGCGGCCATGCATTGCTGCAGGAAGCAGGTACACGCCTCAGCGTGGCCAGTCTTTGTTTTTCCGCCCACTAGTGTATTTTTACCGGTATGAAATTTCCTGTGAAAAGTCTGGCCGTCCTGTGTGCGCTGATCCTGTTCTTCGCCTGCAGGAAAGAATCCTTCACAACCAGCCAGGATGCGCTTCTCAGGACCAGCGTGGACAGCCTTCATTTTGACACGGTTTTTACCACCACGGGTTCCACCTCGCAGTTCATCAAGATCATCAACGACAATGACCAGGCGATCCGCATTGCTTCGGTACGGCTCGGCGGCGGTGCTGCATCTCCTTTCAGGATCAATGTGGATGGCATACCCGGGCCGGAAGTTACAGGCGCGGAAGTGGGCGCCAACGATAGCATCTATATCTATGTGACTGTTTCCATCGATCCGAATGCGGCCAGCCTGCCGTTCATTGTGCAGGACAGCATCCAGATCAGTTATAACGGCAATACCCGGTACGTACAACTGGATGCTTACGGTCAGAACGCGAATTTCATGCGCGACCGAACTATTACAGGCAGCGAAACCTGGAATAATAACCTTCCATACGTGATCCTGGGCCACCTGACCATAGACACCAATGCCACGCTCACGATCAATAAAAGTGTGCAGGTTCATATTCATGGCGACGCGCCGTTCATTGTTCATGGCACGCTGCTGGTGAACGGCGAACACTACGACAGCACACGCGTGGTCTTCACGGGAGACCGCCTGGATGAACCGTACCGGGATTTTCCTGCATCCTACCCGGGGCTGATCTTTTCTTCTGCAAGTAAGAATAATGTGCTGAACTACGCGGTCATTAAGAACGCCTACCAGGGAATACTGGCGATCGATCCTTCCCCTGGCACAAAGATCACGCTCAACGAAACGATCATTGAGAATGCCTACGATGCAGGCATCCTTGGGGTGAACACCAGCATCACCGCCCGGAATGTGCTCATCAGCAATTGCGGTACGAACATTTTTATCCTGAAAGGAGGCACCTATAATTTCACGCACTGTACGGTAGCGGCATTTTCAAACGCGTTCATCCAGCACCGGGACCCGCTGTTCGTGATGACTAACTATATCCGGCAGGGTGGCGTGCTGACAACATCCCCGCTGAACGCAACGTTTACCAATTGCATCTTCTGGGGTGAAAGCGGGGGCATTGTTGAAGAAGAAGTCGTGGTGGCGCGCGAAGGTTCAGACCCTTTTGCCGTGAATTTCTCAAACGTGTTGTGGCGGCTTCCCAATGCGCTCGCCGCCCTGAATGTTTCAGGCAATGATATCCGCCTTGATCCCCAGTTCGACAGCATCAATACCGGCAGCCGCTTCTACGATTTCCGCCTGAGGGCAGGTTCGCCAGCCATCGACAAGGGCAGCAATACCGGTGTGTCATCTGATCTCGACGGTGCACCGCGTCCCACTGGCCTCCCCGACCTGGGAGCTTACGAACGTCAGTAATCCTGCAACTTCTTCTGCCTAACTTTGTTCTATAATTAAAATATGAAAACCCTTTTTATCACTATCATGCTCACTACGTTGCTGAACGGGTCGATCTATGATTTCAAAGTGGCGTCACTGAATGGAGGAACGATCGATTTCTCCAGTTTCAAGGGAAAGAAGATCCTGATCGTGAATACCGCCTCTGCCTGCGGGTATACACCGCAGTATGCCGACCTGGAAAAACTGTCGCAGAAATACCGCCAGACGCTGGTGGTCGTTGGATTCCCTGCCAACAATTTCGGCGGGCAGGAACCCGGGACGAATGAAGAAATAAAGGAATTCTGTTCAAAGAATTACGGCGTCACGTTCCCGATGGCCGCAAAGGTTTCGGTGAAGGGTGACGACGCCGCACCGATCTATCAATACCTGGCAGTCGAAGCACGCAAACTTGGGTTTGAAGACCCGATCCGCTGGAACTTCACAAAATTCCTTGTTGATGAAAACGGCAGGCTGGTAACGGTGTTCTCTCACAAAGCGAACCCAATGAGCGATGACATTCTCAAATACCTGAACTAGCATGCTTTTTCGCGATGTGATCGGACAGGCAGCGGTGAAGCAGCACCTCGTGGAGATGGTGGCACACAACCGTCTCAGCCACGCCCTGCTTTTTTTGGGAAAGGAAGGCGCTGGAGGCCTCCCGCTTGCACTGGCTTTTTCACAATACATTTCGCTGCTTCCTCCGGAAGCCCGCCAGCAGCCCGAACCGCGGGAAGATGCAGGCCTGTCACTTTTTGGTGCAGCACAGCCGGAACTGGCATTACCGCAAACGCCGGATGCCGCGGATGCCTGGATGCAACAGCAGCCTTCCTTCCAGAAGGCCTCACAACTGGTGCACCCCGACATACATTTTTCGTTTCCCGTTGTTACCCGCAAGCCAGGCTCGCCCCCACTGAGTTCGGATTATATTACCGAGTGGCGCGAGTTCATCGGTCAATTGCCGTATGGAAATATTTACGACTGGCTTCAGTTTATCGAAGCCGAGAACAAGCAGGGGAACATTACGGCCCACGAATGCAATGACATCATCCGCAAGCTGAACCTGAAAAGCTTCGAAAGCGGATACAAGATCCTTGTCATGTGGATGCCCGAGTACCTCGGCAAGGAAGGAAATAAGCTGCTGAAGCTGATCGAGGAGCCACCGGCAGACACGCTGTTCATCCTGGTGGCTGAAAATGAAAACGGCATTCTGTCCACCATCCTCTCCCGCTGCCAGCTGGTCAAGATCCCCGCGCTGGAACCCTCCGATATCGAGGCGGCATTGCTTGACCGCAAAGCGTGCGGAGCAGAGCAGGCGAAACTCCTGGGAAATGCAGCCGATGGCAGTTACAGGGAAGCGCTCCACCTGCTTCAGCATGCAGACGAGGATCTTTACAGCCTGTTGAAGGACTGGATGAATGCCACCCTTAAAAACCAGCCGGTAGCACAGGTAAAGCTGATAGAAGAGATCGCGCGGCAGGGACGGGAGAAGCAGAAGCAGTTGCTTCGCTATTTTACACACCTGCTGGAACAGGCCCTCCGGCTGGAGGTGCTGGGCGCTCACGGGCAGGCGGCTTCGATCCTGCAGGCCATGACAGCGGCCGAACAGGACTTTGCCGCGCGCCTGAACAAGGTGATGACCATGGAGCAAAAGGAAGCCGTGTCCGCAGAACTTGATAAGGCAGCTTATCATATTGAACGGAACGCTAATGCCAAGATCCTGTTCCACGCACTGACGATCAGGATCTATCACATCGTCAGGAATAACGTGATCCTCACCGTATAGGGGTACACGCTCCACAATGCGATAAAAAAATTATATTTGTCGTATTGGCATAGCCATTCAATATATATCCGGGGTTATCGGCAACGTGTGAAGGATTAAAAAGCTATCAACTACTCACTATATACTGATGCGAAACAGCACCGAGATCAGTAGCATATTTTTTCAGCTCAACAGGGCTACCGCCTTTGAAAGGAGCGTCGCAAGAGAAGTATCATAGCTATTCTGCAGCCCGGCCACATATATGGATCAGCTATCTGGAATCAATTGTATCAGCGCAGGCATTGATCAATTGGATTGTTCACATTAACGGATCAGAACATGGGATGTGGTAGTTGCGGCACCGCTACGGGCGGCAAACCGAATGGATGTAAAAGCAACGGGGGATGCAGTACCGGCGGTTGCAACAGGATGAATACTTACGACTGGCTTGTAAACCTGCCGATTTCCGACCTGGAACAGTCATGTCGCGTCATAGAGGTTTCCTTCAACCAGGGAAGCCGCAAGGATTTTTACAGGAATGCCACGCTGCAATTATTCGAAAAGGGTGAAATGATCACCGTAGAGGGTGTGAGCGGTTTTGACGTGGGCGAGGTATCGCTCACGGGGGAAGTCGTCCGCATCCAGCTGAAGAAAAAGGGTGTGAACGAGGCGAATCCCGAAATGAAAAAGGTATTGCGCCGCGCATCCGAAAGGGATCTGGACCTGTGGAAGCAGAACAAAGCCCGCGAAAAGGAAGCCCTGATCCGCAGCCGAGCCATCGCCAAGCAGCTCAACCTCAACATGAAAGTGAGCCAGGTGGAGATCCAGGCCGACGGGAAAAAAGCGACTTTCTTTTACATAGCGGACGACCGCGTGGATTTCCGCGAGCTGATCAAGGTGTATGCTTCTGAATTCCGGGTGAAAGTGGAAATGCGCCAGATAGGCGCACGCCAGGAAAGCGCAAAGGTGGGCGGTATCGGCAGCTGCGGCCGCGAGCTGTGCTGCGCCACGTGGCTATCTGACTTCAAGTCGGTGAACACGGCGGCAGCGCGCTACCAGAACCTTTCCATCAACCAGACAAAGCTCAGTGGCCAGTGCGGCAGGCTCAAATGCTGCCTGAATTACGAGCTGGACACCTACCTGGACGCTTTACAGGGCTTCCCGGAAAATGCCGACATCCTGCAGGTAACCCGGGGAACTGCCACACTCATCAAGAAGGATATTTTCAAGAACCTCATGTGGTATGTGCTGCCGGACAGCACCAAGCAGTACCCGCTTACCATAGAAAGAGTACGCAAGATCAAGTCTCTGAACATGCAGAACATCGTGCCGCAGGAACTGGAAGCCGTGGAAGTTGTTTCCACCCGCCCCAAGGAAGTGGAACCGGAATTCGTGGATGTGGTAGGGCATATCAGCCTGAAAAGCCTCGAAAAGGCCGACAAGAAAAGAAAGGAACGTGCGCGCGACCAGAGGCCGCAGCAAAAACAGCAGCAACGGAACCTGCCGGTGCAGAAGGGCGGGCAGCAGCAGCAAAAGCCGGCGCAATTGCCAAGACCCCAGGGACGCGGCGGCGGGCCGCAGCAACAACAACCGAAGCAGCAGCAACAACAACAGCCAAGGCAGCAACAGCAGCAGAAGCCGCGTCAGCAGCAGCAACGACCGCCACAGCAGCCGCGGCCCAACCAGCAGCAACAGCAGCAACGGCCACCGCAGCAGCCGCGGAAGCCGAATCCACCCAAAACTGATTCGTAGAAACCTTGATGTCTGATGCTGTTACTTACCCGCTTCGCTCTTCAGCGCAGTATATGCAGCATCCATGATCTTGCTGCGGATGTTCATCTGTCCCAGCAGGTTATTAGTGCGCGTATTATAAACCCGGTTTGAAAGGAAAATAAATACCAGGCCCGATTCGGGGTCCACCCAAACGCACGTGCCCGTGAAGCCGGTATGCCCGAACGTGGAGGGTGATGCCAGTGCCGAAGGATATGGTTCCTTGCGCGATGCATTGTCTTTTTCGGGTTTGTCAAAACCAAGTCCTCTCCTGCTGATATCGCTGCCATACGCAGTGAACAGCCGGATGGTTTCGGTTTTCAGGAAGCGTTCGCCATTCAGCGTGCCACCGTTTGCCAGCATCTGGTAGAGGAGGGAAAGATCATATGCGTTAGAAAACAATCCCGCATGGCCGGAAATACCACCGAACATCGCCGCGCCCTCGTCGTGAACATATCCCTGCAACAACTGGCGGCGGAAATATTTTTCCTCTTCGGTCGGCACTGTTCTTTCACTGCCAATGCGCTGCCATGGACGGAACACCGTGG
>DASUVB010000300.1:0-2245 GCA_036373835.1 Flavisolibacter sp.
CAGATCGTCAAATCCTCAAATCAATTTTCAAATTGCCACATTTTCAAATTTTCAAATTAGTATCAGTTCATCTGGAAATTCGGATTCTGGTACAACGACTCGTCCTCCTTCAGCTTCATTTCCCATTTCCAGGCCGTGCGCATCATATCATCGAGGGTAAAACCGGGTGACCATCCCAGCTTTTTTTTCGCTTTGTCGTTATTGGCATAGATCGCCGGGACATCGCCGGGCCTTCGGGGACCAATATCGTACTGGAGCTTGCGCCCGGTGGCATTTTCAAAAGCACTGATGGCTTCCAGCACCGTTACGCCGTTGCCGGTGCCCAGGTTGAAAACCTCACAGCCATTGTCCACATTTTCTTCCATGTACCTGACGGCGAGCGTATGCGCATGGGCGATATCGCACACATGAACATAATCCCGTACACAGCTTCCATCACGCGTGGGATAATCATTGCCGTGCACCTGCATCCGGGGCAGCTTACCAATGGCGGTCTGGGTAATGGCAGGGACAAGGTTCTGGGGACGACCGATCGGGAACTCGCCGATCAGCGCCGATGGATGGGCGCCGGCGGGATTGAAGTAACGCAGCAGCGTTGCCTGGTTCTGGTTGCTCTTTTGGAACTCGCTGACGATCTGTTCTCCCATCTGCTTGGTATAGCCATACGGAGAAGCGGCTGGTTTCGGCCGCGTTTCTTCCGTGACCATCACCTCGTCGGGGTTGCCATAAACCGTGCAGGAAGAGGAAAACACGAACTGCGGGACCGCGAATTCCTGAACGCATTTCAAAAGACTGATCAGCGCATACAGGTTATTCTCGAAATACATCAGCGGCTTTTCCACCGATTCCCCGACGGCCTTGTATGCGGCAAAATGGATAATGCCCTGCAGGTCGTCATTTTCCTGGAACACTGCGAAGGTGTCGTCATAATTGCACAGGTCTACTTTATAATTTTTAACGGTGACGCCGGTGATCTTCTGAACGCCCTCGAGAACAGCAGGAGACGAGCGGGAGTTATTGTCCACGCAGACAACTTCATATCCGTTTTCAATCAGGTCAACGATGGTGTGGGAGCCAATGTAGCCGCAGCCGCCAGTTACCAGAATTTTCGCCATGGTCCGGGTTTTCGGCAAAACTCGGGAAAATATTACTATACGAACAACCTGACAACATAGTAAACACCTGCGGCAAGAAGGGCGCTAATGGGGATGGTAACGATCCATGCCACCAGCAGGTTGATGGTAACACCCCAGCGAACCGCTGACAGGCGCTTGGTGGCGCCCACACCCATGATGGATCCCGTGATAGTATGCGTGGTGCTCACCGGGACTTTCAGTGCTTCCGTCACAAACAGCGTGATGGCGCCGGCCGTTTCCGCCGCAACGCCTTCGAATGGCGTCACCTTGGTGATCCTTGTACCCATGGTCTTGATGATCCGCCATCCGCCGGACAATGTTCCGAGGCCGATAGCGAGGTGACACGCAAACGGGACCCAGTACGGCATCTGGTCGACCGATTCAATGTTGCCGGCCGCGATCATGGCAGCGGCTATGATACCCATGGCTTTTTGCGCATCGTTGCCGCCATGGCCAATGCTGAAAGCGGCGGACGAAACCAGCTGCAGTCGTTTGAACCAGACGTTTGACTTATGTGCATTCAGTGTATTCAGCCAGAAGGTGAACATGCCCATGATCGCCAACATAGATGCCAGTAGGATCCATTTGAAATTCTTCGAATAGAAAATAACGTTCAGAAAATGCGTATCAAACCGTGATCCGAGTTTTGCCGGATCATAAACCAGGTGTTCGTACAGGAACCATCCCACGCCTGCAAGCACAGCCAGTGACACGATCCTGGGAAGAATATCTTTCCGGAATGAATACAGGAACCACAATGCCAGGATGAACGCCATCAACATGCCGATCATCGGCGCCAGGAAGATGAACATGGCAGTCTTTAAAATGGGTTCCGTATTGATGGAAGAGAACCCGGCATGCGCGATGGCGGCACCGGCAAATCCACCCATCAGCGTATGTGACGAAGAAGAAGGAATTCCAAACCACCATGTGAGCAGGTTCCAGGCAATGGCTGCAATAATCCCGGAAAATATCACCGGCAGCGTAATGGATTCCTGGTGCACCGTTTTCGAGATGGTGGTCGCAACGTTGAAATCGGTAAAGATGTACAGGGCTACAAAATTGAAGAAGGCAGCCCACAACACCGCCTGGAACGGCGTAAGCACCTT
>DASUVB010000301.1:0-5429 GCA_036373835.1 Flavisolibacter sp.
GGTGTTAGTGCACAGGCTGTGGTTGAGGCGATTGCCAGCGTGCCGGCAGAACCCGCGGGGACCAATGTGATCAATGTGAATCGCAACTAAAGCCTGATAAGTCGCAAAGCATTTAGTAAATGCAACCGCAATACAACGGAGGAACACCGTAGGTGTTCTCCGTTTTGTGAGATTGTAATGCCGCTTCGATCGTCGTCATTGAAGATCGATAACAGGGATCACCTAACAGCGAAGTAGATTAGTACATCTCCCGATATGTGGCATTGATGGCCTACCTTACAGTAGTACGAATATTAAAAGGTAAAGTACTATCGCAGCACCTAAACCGATCCATGACCATTTGACCCTTGCACTCTTATTGTCATCACTAATTACGTAAGCGATCAGCACTCCTATCAGTCCCAAAAAGAACCCGAGAGCAAAGCCACCAAGATGAAATCCATCTCCGGGAGCCAATCGTTTGGCTAACTTCCTGTCCTTGATGGTTCCGTCGGATGCGATACTTTTCCTGAGGTCTCTTTGAGCCAGTTTAAAACCAATCTTCTCTATTGCTTTCATTTTCTGGCCTGAAAGCGCTTCGTATTCTTTTACACCTATATCAGAGAGGTCCTGGAGTGAAATCAACTTCCCTGTATTACCAATGGGAAGAAAAATCTCTGATGCTTTTTTGATGGGATTGGGTTCGCTAACAACCGATGTAGCAAGGGAAGACCCTGTTAGCAGGCAGGCCAGTAACAGTGCATAAACTTGTCTCATGTTGAATGATTTTGGTTAAGAATACTTTAAGTTATTACATAATTATCATATTAAACATGGCCTCTGAGGACCAACTGGGCTAATTTCCCATTTAGGTATAAATTCAGGAGTAACCATTCTTTCCAGCAACCTACGTGAATTTTGTCGCTTTATAAATTTCTCCTTTCGCATTGCATTTGCCCGGCTATCCCCGCATCTGAAAATTGCTTTTAAGGTCCAAGGTCTGAATTTGGAAGTATGAGTGTTAAATGGTTTTGAATTGTGTTCTTCTAAACGGCGCCGTGGATCCGAAGAATATCCACAATAGTAACGATCCGCGGTATGAGAAAACGATATAGATGTAATACACCTGAAGAAGTTAGTCCGCACTTGTCTCACCACGATGAGAAAAGCACCGAATTTCTGCGGGATTCGGCTTTCCCTGCTGGTCCCGATAGCTATCGGGATGAACCAGCGGCCACCTGCAATAAAAAACCTCGCATTGCTGCGAGGCTTTGCTCCCCCTGCTGGACTTCCCACCTTCGCTGTGCTACGGCGGACAAGGAACCAGCGACCCTCTGATTAATCCCGCAGGTGCGTCCCGCATTTTGCGGGATAACCAACTGAGCTAGCATTGCTCCTTAAGTAAAAAGAAAAATCCCGCATTTCTGCGGGATTTCTGCTCCCCCTGCTGGACTTGAACCAGCGACCCTCTGATTAACAGTCAGATGCTCTAACCAACTGAGCTAAGGAGGAATTTGTTCGGAGTCGTTAGTCTGGAGTCCTGAGCCAGGAGCCCAACGTAACGGCTTCCATGCTCCGCCTGGGACCAGGGCCCCGGCGAAGGGTGGCAAAAATAGGAGATTTTCCGTTTCAGCCAAACAGATTTCATGGCCGCCAAACGCACCCGGAGCATTTTAACCAACTGGTAACCATAGTAGCTATTTGCCAGCTGTGGTGCACAACATAAAGGCTAATGATCCTTCACCCCCTTCGGCTTATACACTAACAACCTTAATGCATTAAACACAACAACAATGGTAGATCCTTCGTGGCCGATCACGGCCGGGCCCATTTTCGCGATCCCCAGGAGGGTCAGTGGTATCAGCAGGGCCACCATGCCGAGGCTGATCAGTACATTCTGCTTGATGATCTGCCGGGCCTTCCGGCTTAGCCCGATGGCCAGCGGCAGGCTGCTGAGCTTATCGGCCATCAAAGCCACATCGGCTGTTTCCAGGGCCACATCGCTGCCGGCTGCACCCATGGCGATGCCCACCGTGCTCTTGGCCATGGCGGGCGCATCGTTCACACCATCGCCCACCATCGCGATCTTTTTTTCCGTGGCCCTCAATTGATCAATGGCGGCTACTTTCTGCTCCGGCAGTAAATTGCCCCAGGCCTCCGTGATGCCTGTTTCCCGGGCAATGGCCTCGGCCACCTTTTGATTGTCGCCGGTCAGCATGATCATCTTCCGGATGCCGATCTTTTTCAAAGCCGCGAGGGTATTTTTCGCGTCAGCCCGGGCTACGTCCATCAATGAAATGATGCCTGTAAAAACATCATCCTGCTGTACCAGCATGGTGGTGTTTCCCTGGTTTTCCAATGCCTCCACCTTGGCAACGATGTCCTCAGGTATGACATCCTTTTTCCCCGTGAACAGTTCCTTGTTCCCTACATACACGGTTGACCCGTTCCATATCGCCCGGACGCCCCTGCCCTGGATCGCCTCCACCTGTGAAGCAGCAGGCACTTCTTTTCCAAGCCGCGCTTCGCCGCCTTTCACAATAGCTGCTGCCAGCGGGTGATCGCTCAGTTTCTCCACCGCAATCACGGTTTCCAAAAGCTGTTTTTCCGAGATGTTGTTCAGTGGGTAGGCACCTGTAAGTTTGGGTTTTCCTTCCGTAAGGGTGCCGGTTTTATCAAAAGCGATCGCCGTGAGGGAGCCCAGGTCTTCCAGCGGCCTGCCTCCTTTGATCAGCACACCGCCCCGCGCTGCTCTCGCCACACCACTTAAAACGGCACTGGGTGTTGATATGGCCAGGGCGCACGGACTGGCACCCACCAGCACCGCCATCGCCCGGTAGAAACTTGCACTGAAGGGTTCATCTATAATAAGGAAGGCAAACAATAACAGCGCGACCAACACCAACACTGCCGGTACGTAGTACTTTTCAATCTTGTCCGTAAAATGCTGCGTAGGGGATTTCTGTGCCTGCGCTTCGTTGACCATCTTTACCAGTCTTGCAATGGTGCTGTCGGCAGCGATCCTGGTCACCAGTATCTCGAGGTTCCCATTTCCATTGACCGTGCCGGCAAATACCCGGTGCTGCTCATCTACTTTATCAGTATTTGATGGCACCTCGCCAGCGAAAGCAGATTTGTCCACCGGTACGCTTTCTCCGGTTATGGGCGCCTGGTCCACACTGCTGTTGCCATAGACCACGATACCATCTGCCGTGATGGTTGAATTTGGCTTTACAACGATCGTATCACCCGCCTGCAACAGCTCTATGGCAACCTCCCTGAGGGTACCGTCTTTTTTCAGCAACGCCGTTTTCGGGACCAGCTTTGCCAGCGCCTCAATGGATCTTTTTGCCTTTGCCATGGCATAGTGCTCCAGCGCATGTCCCATGCTGAAAAGAAAAAGCAGTAATGCACCCTCCGCCCAGTTACCCAGGGCTGCGGCTCCAATAGCTGCCACCAGCATGAGGAAATCTATTTCAAAATGACCTTTACGGATGCCTGCGACCGCCTGGAGGGTTGTGAAATAGCCCCCGAAAAAATAGGCGCCGATGTAAAAGACAACAGGAATGTAGTGATTGATACCGGGAATAAAGGACAGGCCAAACCCTGCAAGCAAAAGCACGCCACAGGTGATGGCGAATGCCATTTCCTTATTCAAAGAAAATGAGAGCGGTGATGTGCTGGTTGAGCCGGCTACGCTTGCCTGGCCTGGTATGTCAGCTACTGCTATGTCCTTTGCCGTTTCCGTTGAATAAAGATTTGGTCAAAGGTAGGCGGTAGACGCCGGGAGTTCCGTAACCTTCGTCACAAAGTGGAATGATAATAAACAGGGAAGATGGATGAAGTTCCTGCCAGCCATCGGAGCCCCCGTGTGCTAGTCGACGAGGCGTTCCTTCAGGGCCTTGGCTACAGCCTCCGACTTTGAATTGATGTGGAGCTTTTTGTAAATGTTGTTGATATGCGAGCGCACGGTCCCAATTGAGATGTCACAGTGATCCGCGATCATTTTATAGCTGTCCCCGTTCACCAGGCATTTGAGAATTGAAATTTCGCGCGGCGACAGCATGTATTCTGCAGCGTTATCATTTTCACGTTTGTTGAAAAAGGTAAGCACGCGCTTGACGATGGAAGCGCTCATGGAAGCACCGCCCTCCATCACTTCACGGATGGACTCGAGGATGCGCGCGGGCGGCGTTTTTTTCAGAAGGTAGCCGGTTGCGCCGGCGAGGATCGCATCAAAGATCTTTTCATCATCCTCGTACACGGTCAGGATCAGGACGGCAATAGATGGAAACCTTTGCCTGATCAACGCTGTTGCAGCTATGCCGCTGACCACGGGCATATCGATATCCATCAGCACAACGTCCGGCGTATAGATCCCGAGATGTTCAATGATGTTTTCAGCAGATGAAAGCGACGCCACCACGTGGTACCCGGGCGTATCGTCAATGAACTGTTCCAGGCTCTCCCTGAAAGCTGCATTGTCCTCGCATAATGCTACACTGATCTCTTTCATATGAGTTTTCCGTTGGGAAGGTACAGGTTTAAGGGAGCCATGCAATCATATATTCATCCGATTCGGCACTGGAAATGGATGCGGGTGCCACCGTCTCCGGAGCTGATCTCCAGGTTCCCCTTCACGCCTTCGCTTCGTTTATGCATATTTTTCAGGCCATTCCGGGCTGTGGGCGCCAGGGGGTCAAAGCCTTTGCCATTATCCGCGATCGACATGCTGAAAGAATGCGGCTGGCACGAGATACCTATATTGACCACCGTTGCATGGGAATGCCGGACGATATTATGAACCGCTTCCTTGTAAATTAAAAAGATGGTCCGGCGCAGGTTCATGGCGATCCTGTCGTGCTCCTTCACCTGTATGTCGTAATGAAAATCGATATCCCTGCTTTCGAACAGGGGGATCGCGAACTCGCGCATGCGCGTCACAAGGTCGTGCAGGGTGTCTTTTTCAGGGTTGATGGACCACACAATGTCGTCCATGGCCTCCAGGGTGTGCTCCGCGCTGTCGCCGATCTTCTCGAAGATCGGGATCACGTCATGCGGTGCGGTTTCTTTCTGCAGTTTCCTGGTAGCGGTTTTTGTAAGCAGGTTGATGCTGCCCAGCGTCGCCCCCACATCATCGTGCAGGTCGCGGGCTATGTGCAGGCGGATCTTTTCGATCTTATAGCGGTGCTTCAGGCGTTGCAGGCGCACCAGGTACACTATATACAAAAGCGCGCAGAACACCAACACCAGGAACCACGCTCGCCGGTAAAAAGGGAGTACGATGCGGAAGCTGAATCGCGCAGGCGCGGTCGACCACTGGCCGCGGGCATTCATAGCTGTCACCTCGAAAACATAATTCCCCGGGGGAAGAGATGCATAGTTTACAGAGTTAACAGGCACGGGATCGCTCCAGTCGCTATCATAACCGGTAAGCCGGTACCGGTATC
>DASUVB010000302.1:0-4557 GCA_036373835.1 Flavisolibacter sp.
CGTCTGGTCTTTTTCCGCCAGCTCATAACCCTTACCCTTAACCGTAACGATGTGGAGCAACTTTGGCCCGGGAATGCTGCGCAGGTCCTTCAGCGTATCTACCAGCTTGGTGATATTGTGGCCGTCAATGGGGCCGAAATATCGAAGGTTGAGCGCTTCGAAAAGATTACTGCTTTTTGTGACAAGACCCTTGATGCTGGCCTCGAGCTTGCTCGCCATATCGCGGGTGAAATTTTTCCCTACGGGCAGTTTGCCCAGCAGGTTCCATACATCGTCCCGCAGCTTGTTGTATGTGTGTGACGTGGTGATGTCCGTCAGGTACTCCTTGAGCGCGCCCACGTTGGGATCAATGCTCATGCAGTTATCGTTCAGGATCACCAGCAGGTCGGTATCAGCAACACCGGCGTGGTTGAGCGCTTCAAACGCCATTCCCGCCGTCATGGAACCATCACCGATCACCGCGACTGATTTGCGGTCGGTTTCACCTTTCACCTTCGCTGCAAGCGCCATACCGAGGGCTGCAGAAACAGAAGTGGAAGAGTGTCCCACGCCAAACGTATCGAATTCACTTTCGGTACGCTTAGGGAAACCGCTGAGTCCTTTGTATTTCCGGTTGGTAACAAACTGGTCGCGGCGCCCTGTCAGTATCTTGTGCCCGTATGCCTGGTGGCCCACATCCCAAACCAGCTGGTCGTACGGTGTGTTATAGATGTAGTGAAGCGCCACTGATAATTCCACCACGCCCAGCGATGCGCCAAAGTGTCCGCCATGAACACTTACAACATCGATGATGTACTGCCTCAGCTCGTCACAAACTTTGTAAAGCTGTTCCTTCGGAATCTTTTTCAGGTCTTCCGGTGAATTTATAGTCTGTAGCAGGGGACCGGCCGTGATTTGCATTGATGGTGATTATTTGTAAAAATATCCAATTTCCCGGCAAACTGTTGCATTTACAGCGCACGGGATCAATGCTTAACAAACCGGAAGGAAATAGGTTCAGCACCTGGGACAGCTACTTGCAGCAGGTACGTTCCCGGTAACAGTTTTTCAACTTCCAGGAAAAAGAAAGCCGGTCCCTTTTTCAGGCGCGCTTCTTCCTGCATCACCAGCGCTCCCAACTGGTTAAAGACGGTCACTTTCCCGGTAGCCGTAGATCCGGAAACCAGTTCTACGAACAACCTGTCCTTTACGGGGTTGGGCCATGACCGGACTGGTGCCGGCTGGTTGCGGACGTTTATCACGGGTGAAAAGAACGAAGAGAAATCGGCCTGAATCACTCTGAGCCGGTAGTACGAACTGCCGTTCAGTGTGGTGTTGAAGGAATATCTCCTGCTGCCCGGCGTTCCGTCGCCCGCCAGCATACCAGCCTCGCGGAACGTAACACCATCGGCGGAGGTTTCCACGATCATATGGCGCACCTGTTCATTGATATCCACCTTCCACTCCAGTGAGACCCGATCGCCAATTACCCCAAGGTTGCGGAAATACATCAGCTTTACCGGCAGCACCGGGTAGCAGGTGAGGATCGAAAAATCGAATGAGCGAAGGTTGCAGCCCTTGGCCGATGCCACGGTGACACGGTACTGGCCGGCTGTCAGTCCCGAGATATTGATATTCGGAGGTGTGGCAGCAATGCCGGAAGCAAAAGAGTCTGCGCTGTTGTACAGGTAATTATTGTCGGCGTCCTTTGCGATCGTATAGGACATCGGGAAAATGCCGGTGTAGTCGCCTGCGCGTACGGTGATGCTGATGCTGCCGCTTCCACCCCCACAGTCCGAAGCATTCAGGATGGTGAAATTATACGACACATCAGAAGTGTTGCCGGGCGCGTTGTTCGTGGCATTCGCGCTTTGCTTGGTCGTCTTCACCCAGCCACAATCGCCGTCCAGCTTGCGGGCAAACGAGTTGGCATTCCCTGTAGACAGGTTCGTTGTTTCGTAATAGCTGTTCAGGTTGTTGATGCTGAAGGTCTGAGACACGCAGGAACCAGTTCCCGAAGAACTGGTGATGTTGGGAGATGTACCGGACGGGAGCTCACGGCTGACCGCATCCACCACGATCTGGGAAGGATCGAGGAGCACCAGGCGAACATTGGCATTCCCACCATCTTCCATGAAGCCCTCGCCCGTTTGCGGAATGGGAATATTTGTACAGTTGCATGTGTTCCAGTTCAGGTTGACCTGGACCGCACTGTCGAGGTTGCCGCACGCCTGGGGAAGCGTATTTTGCCCTGCAATGACATAGTATTGCCCGGGCAGCAGAATGGTATTCTGGGGGATGGTGATGGAATAAGTCCCGTTCGTCAGGATATAACAGCCAATATTCACGGCGCCGGGGCCGAAATTGAGCAACTCCACGAATTCGGAGGTAGCATTACAGGCGTTCGCAGGCCAGGGCATGTATTCGTTGATGACGACCCGTCCGGGTGGCTGGGCAAGGACAGCCGGGGATTGTGCACAGCACAGGAGCAATATCCCGGCGAGATAAGCAGTTTTCATGAGGATGCTGGATTTGGAACGCAAAAATCTGTAATATATAAATCCGTATATCATCAGGGGAGAACTATTTAGTGGGTTTAAGTGTTAACACGTACCCGTCTTTTACGCTCCCTTTTGTAAAACCAATGCTCCACTGATATATTTACGGCATTTCTTAACAGGCCCGGGGTTAGCTTTGTAACATGCCGCAGTTCAAGACAACGCGATACTGGCTTTTTCAATTCCTCGGCTGGGGTTTTTTCGCCCTGGTCAACATTTTCTTTGCCATCATTTTCCGGCAGTTCTATGAAAATATGCTATGCCGCCTGTTGTTCTTCGTGGAGATCGGGCTGATCTGTTCCCATTTCATGCGGCAGGTGATCCAGAAAAATTCGGTGCTGCTGCGGCCGATCAACCAGCAGATCATCATACTGGTCATATTCACCCTGTTGTTCTCTTCGATCTTTTCGCTGATCCAGACACCCTTTGAGATCAATTATGAGCTGGCTGTAATGCCCAAAGCCTCTTACCAGCGTCTGTTCTTTTACAACCTGTCGCAGTCATTCGTACTGTTATTCATCTGGAGCAGCATCTATTTCATGTATCATTTCGTGGCCAAAAGCCGCAAGCAGCAGATGGATACATTGCAGCTCGAGGCCCTGGTGAAGGCGCTGGAACTGAAGACTATCAAGGCGCATATCAATCCCCATTTTATTTTCAACGCGCTGAACAGCATCCGGGCCCTGATCGATGAGAACCCGGCCCGCGCAAGAACTGCAATCACAGAACTGAGCAATATCCTGCGCAGCAGCCTGCAGGCCGAGAAGGGGGAGACGGTTTCATTCAAGGAGGAGCTCAAGATCGTAAAGGACTACCTGGCGCTGGAGAACATGCGCTTTGAAGACCGGCTCAAGATCGAATATGATATCGACGAGCAGACGCTGGACCAGCAGGTTCCGCCTATGATGTTGCAAACGCTCGTGGAAAATGCCATCAAGCACGGCATCAGCAAGCAGGTGAAGGGAGGTGTTGTCAAGGTGATCTCCGATGTGGGAGAGAATTATCATAAGCTTGCCGTACAGAATACCGGCCACCTGAACGGGGGCGCATCGCGCCAGGGCTTTGGTATTTCCAGCACGCAGGACCGACTGAGCCTGTTGTACGGCGAAAAAGCAAAGTTCGAGATACGGCAACTGAACCCCGAACTGGTAGAAGCGAAAGTCTTAATTCCTTTTCTATAAATTTAATGCATGAGAGCAATCCTGATCGACGATGAACGTTTGGCGAGGGCCGAGCTGCGCAAACTTTTACAGGAGTTTCCTGAAATTGAAGTGGTTGACGAAGCCTCCAATGCCGAGGAAGGTCTGCAGAAGATAGAAAGCCACAACCCCGACCTGATTTTCCTGGACATACAGATGCCCGGCAAGACCGGCTTCGACCTGCTTTCCGAGCTGGATCACGCACCCCAGGTGATCTTCACAACTGCTTACGACGAGTATGCGCTGAAAGCCTTCGAAGTAAATGCCCTGGATTACCTGCTGAAGCCTGTGGAACCCAGGCGACTGGCAGACGCGGTGGAAAAACTGAAGCGCAGCACGCAGGGTGGTTCTGCAGAAAAAGTCAATGGTTCACCTGGTGAAAACACATCCCTGCTGAGCGAGAACGACCAGGTGTTCGTGAAGGACGGTGAACGATGCTGGTTTGTAAGGCTCGGCGACGTGCGCCTGTTCGAGAGTGTGGGTAATTATGCCAAGGTATTTTTCGGTACCAATAAGCCGCTGATCCTTAAATCCCTGAACGCTCTTGAAGAAAGACTAGACGAAAAAGTGTTCTTCCGCGCCAACCGCAAGCATATTGTGAACCTCCGCATGATCGATAAGATCGAGCCCTATTTCAACGGCGGCCTGCTCCTGGAACTCAAGGGCGGAGAAAAAATAGAGGTCAGTCGCAGGCAAACGGTGAAATTTAAAGAGATGATGAGTCTCTGACCCCGCAACAAGTATGAAACAAATATTCCTGCTGCTCCTGGCAGCTGCCAGCCTTTCTGTTTCCGCCCAGCAAAAAAGCGAGATCTCCCGCG
>DASUVB010000303.1:0-2098 GCA_036373835.1 Flavisolibacter sp.
CAGTATCGTGTCAACGGTAAGGTGGGGCGCCGCAGCGTGCCCTCCCTTTCCTTTTATGGTGAAGTACAGTTCATCCGCGCTCGCCATCACCATTCCCGGCCGGAAACTGAGTTTGCCGGTCTCCAGCTGCGGGTTGACATGCAATGCGAAGATCGCCTCCGGCGCCGGGTCCAGCACGCCTTCTTTGATCAGCAGGCTGGCGCCACCGGGGTTGCGCTCTTCCCCGGGTTGGAATATCAATCGAATAGTTCCTTCCCATTCTGATTTAGTTTCTGCGAGGATCCGCGCGGCGCCGAGCAGGCAGGTGGTGTGCACATCATGCCCGCAGGCATGCATGACACCCTCGTTCACGGAACGATAGGGAACATCATTGGCTTCTGTAATCGGCAGCGCGTCCATGTCGGCGCGCAGCGCCACGAGCCGGGATGCGGGGTTTTTTCCTTTGATGGTCCCGACCACACCCGTTCCGGCTTTCACTTCAAAGGGAATTCCATAACCGGATAACTGCTTTTGGATGAATTCAGATGTTTTGAATTCCTGGTAGCTGAGTTCGGGGTGGGCGTGCAGGTGATGCCGTATGTCAATGTATTCCGGCGCGTACTTCCGCGCCAGGCTTTTAATTTTTTCAATCATATCATGCAGGTACCTGCAAAAAAAACCATCCGCAGGGATGGTCAAAAATACTATTGATTGGCGATGTCGTCTTTTTCCGGCCTGATCTCGATGGTGTCCGGGATGATAAAAACACCTTTGGGGAACACCGCCTGCATCAGCAAACGGTATTTCTCGGCCTCTTCCCGCGTCCTGAAATTGCCGGCCTTCAGTTTGAAATATGGCGTCTGGTAAACGAGGTAGGATTTTAATTCCGGGTAAAATTTATACACCTTGGTCTTGGCATCGATCGCTTCCGCGCGCTTGTTGGTATTGATCACCAGAAGGCGGTAGCCCCGCATCGTTCTTGCCGAAGCCCTTTTGATCGCGGCATTCGCGGCAGCCTGCTTCTTCACCATTTCATCCACGCGTGCATCCTTATGAACCACGACCGATGAGGAATCGGTTACCTGTGCGTTGCCGATAAAGGCAGCAGCCATGAAAACCAGCAGGAAAAATATTTTCATACCTCCAATTTCGTCAATAATCTCTCCGAAGATGAGCCCGCAGCCCCGGAACTGCCAACTTTAAGAACTTTTTCACTCCAAAGAAGGGATGCAGCAGTAAATAACCTAATATCCCCCGCCTCCACCACCAATATTTTCAATGGGATGCCACGTCGTCTTCACTTCCTGTGTATCCAATATGAAGTATGGCGACTGCCCGGCGTCCTGCGACCAGTTGATATTATTGTGCACGATAATGCGCTTGATATTGGCAGCGCCCTTCTCCTGTATTTCTTTTTGTGTTGCCGCATCCTGGTCGCAATAAACCAGGGCGTTCACGTCCATGTGCGATGCAAACTGCGCGGCAAGCTCTGAAGGCCTGCCGGTGAGGATGTTGATCACGCCACCCGGCACATCCGACGAATGCAGCACTTCCGCGAAAGTAACGGCGCACAGCGGCATGGTCTCTGAAGCCAGCACCACGCACGTGTTGCCGCCGGCGATCACCGGTGCTACCGCCGATACGAGTCCCAGCAGGGAACTGTCCTGCGGTGCAACAACAGCTACAACGCCCGTGGGCTCCGGAACGGAGAAATTGAAATGTGATGTTGCCACCGGGTTCACGCTGCTGAAGATCTGCTGGTACTTGTCGCACCAGCCGGCATAATATATCAACCGGTCTATTGAAAGGCTGACTTCCTTCTGCGCCTGCGTGCGCGAAGCGTCCTGCTTCATCAGCTCCTCAACAAATTGAAGCTTCCTTCCTTCCAGCATTTCCGCGATGCGGTACAGGATCTGTCCCCTGTTGAACGCAGCCCTGCCCGCCCAGCTTTTGAAAGCATTGCGCGCTGCCACCACGGCATCACGAAAATCTTTCCTGGAGCTGAGGCAGACATTCGCGAGCGGCTCGCCGGCGCGGTTCACCGGGACATAGTAACGGCCCGATTCTGTCCGTGGAAATTGTCCGCCGATATAGATCTTATATGTTTTCAGCACTTCCA
>DASUVB010000304.1:0-3109 GCA_036373835.1 Flavisolibacter sp.
CAGTTGTTGCGGCACCACGACAACTCTCCACAGATGCCCACAGGCTACCCCGGGATGATGCTGCTGGCGTTGCTGCCTCCGGTATGGTTTCACGTGATGCATGCGAGAATAAGGGATTTGCAGAAAGAGCAGGGTATTCCAACGTTCACCGGGAACATTGCATCGCAGCCCGCCACATAAAAAAGCCCGCAATTGCGGGCTTTACTGGAAATTGGTTTTCGTTTTACAGAATAAATTTCACGCCAAAAGAGAGGTTGTTCATCAGCGCGAACTGGAACTGGCTGGATTTAATTTCAGTGCCACCTGCGGTTTCGAGTTTCTCAGACGTGTACCCAAGTCTTCCAAACGTAGCTTCTATAATGAAGCGGCTGGAAGGCTTTAAATACAGCCCGGGTGAAATTCCGACACTCATCATGCTCAGGTCGTCCTTCGAGGATGAGCCAATGGGAGGCGTTGTTTCCTGTTCGCCGGTGCCATAGGCAACTCCAAGCTGGCCGAAAACTCCGAAAGTTTCAGACACTTTCGCAAACTTCCGCAGAAAGGCGTCCACCGAAAACATGGTTTCCTTTTGCTCGAACTCAGAGCTGGTTCCGCCGGAGCTTGTCTTGTCCGTATAGGTAGCGGAAGAGTAACCAACCCCTACGCCGGCGATCAGGCCATTACCCAATCCGAATCCGATCTGCGGGTTGATAATGAATGTATTCAGCGTTTCTTCATTCGTGGTACTGGAAGGTCCCGGCTGTTCCATTTTATCAGCGGTGTAGCCGAGGTTAATGCCGAGCATGATCTGGCCTTTGTCGATCTGGGCAAAGGCGCTGATGGATCCTAAAAAAAATGCAATGGTTAGTAACAGAAGATTTCTCATATACAAGGATTTGATTCAGAGCGCAAGAAACGAAATAATCGCAAGAAAAAAAACGACTGTGCATAATTGTTGGTGTCTCAATGCTTCGTCAACAGTATCAACACACTATGCCCCCAAACGCATATGTGCATAACAACAGCTAAGAGGAAACACTGTCAGATCATTTCACTGCCGAAGTAACGGTGCAGTACAACCGGGATCCGGATGCCGTTTTCATCCTGGTTGTTCTCAAGCAGGCAGGCAAGGATTCGTGGCAGTGCCAGCGAGCTGCCGTTAAGCGTATGCGCCAACTGCGTTTTCCCCTGCTCATCCTTGTAACGGATTTTCATACGGTTGGCCTGGAAGGATTCAAAATTGGACACGGAACTCACCTCCAGCCACTTGTCCTGGGCGGCGCTGTACACCTCGAAATCATAGGTCATGGCAGAAGTAAAGCCCATATCACCACCGCAAAGGAGCAGGATGCGGTAATGCAGTTCCAGAGACTGCACCAGCTTCTCAACATGCGCCACCATTTCCTCAAGCACCTGGTAGCTGTTGTCGGGATGAACGATCTGCACGACCTCCACTTTGTCGAACTGGTGCAGGCGGTTCAGACCCCGCACATCCTTGCCATAACTTCCGGCCTCGCGGCGGAAACAGGGGGTGTAAGCCGTCATTTTCAGCGGCAGTTCCTGCTCCTTCAGGATAGTATCGCGGTAAATATTGGTCACGGGAACTTCTGCAGTGGGGATGAGGTACAGGTTATCCCCTGTAACATGGTACATCTGGCCTTCCTTGTCGGGAAGCTGCCCGGTTCCATAAGCCGACGCTTCATTCACCATATGCGGCGGCATGAATTCGGTATAGCCCGCGGAAATATTATAATCAAGGAAATACTGTATGAGGGCGCGCTGGAGCCGTGCGCCTTTACCCTTATAGACTGGAAAGCCGCTGCCGGTGATCTTGTTTCCCAGCTCGAAGTCAATAAGGTCGTGCTTTTTGGCAAGGTCCCAGTGCGGAACTGCGCCCGCATATAATTGCGGGGAGGTCCCACCGGTGCGTACCACCTTGTTGTCTTCAGGAGTTGTTCCCACCGGCACCTGGTCGTTCGGAAGGTTCGGCAGCCGTAGCAGCATCTCGGTTTGTTTTGCTTCTGCTTCCTCCAGCTGCCGCGATACGGGTTCCAGCCCGTTCTTCAGCGACTCCACTTCAGACTTCCTGGCTTCTGCCGCGTCTTTTTGTCCCGACTTCATCAGTTGACCGATCTCTTTTGAGATCGCATTGATCTTCGCCTTGGTATCGTCGAACCGGAACGTCAGTTTTTTGCGTTGTTCATCCATAGCCAGTATCTCGTCCACAAGGCCGGTATCCCTGAAATTGCGGACAGCGAGACGTTCCTTTACCCATTCTTTGTTGGCTCTTATTGCAGAAAGTTGAAGCATAACGAATTCTCCGCCGCAAAACTAAGTGAAATGGGGAAGGTCCCGGCAGGAATCGTTAATGTGCAGCAGGGAAATATGATCCTGTTTCACAAATTGGACGCACCTTCGCTGCATGATCTACAATGACGACCTGCAGGTACGCTGGTGGAAGCTGGAAGAGCGGCTGATGGCGCGTTTCGGCAAGAAGCCGGACGTGGAGAGTGTGCTGTTCCTGATCGGCATCCAGGAGCTCGGAGATATTCGTGAAAAATTTACAAAGGAGCAGAAGCAGGACCTGATGCATATTGCCATCTGTACTGTCCTCATGCCCGGAGGCTATTACGAGATCTCCCATATCGACGATGAGGGCTGGCCTCATTTTACGCAGCTGCGGCCCATGCCGGAAATGATGCCGCATGAGCAGGAGCTTTTCCTGAAAGACCATATTCTGTTGTATTTTCAGAACAACGAACTACAATAATTATGCGACTGCTGATTATCGCTTTTTGTACCCTGCTGGTGCTGCAGGTACCTGCGCAGGAAGTGCGGCTGAAGAAAAAGGACCGGAAAAGGGACGTGGAACTGATAACGACTGCAGGGACTATCGTACTGCGGTTGTACGATGAAACACCACTGCACAGGGATAATTTCCTGCGGCTGGTGAAGACCGGGTTCTACGACAGCATCCTGTTCCACCGGGTCATCAGGAATTTCATGATCCAGGCCGGTGATCCCAACAGCCGTCGCGCCGGGGCTGGACAGCCGCTGGGAAGTGGAAGTCCGGGCTATACGGTCCCCGCGGAGTTCCGTCCGTCGCTTTTTCATAAAAAAGGCGCCCTGG
>DASUVB010000305.1:0-6289 GCA_036373835.1 Flavisolibacter sp.
TCAGCCGTTTCGACCAGCATAAGATCACCCTGCTCGCGCCACTGGTTCGGGGAAGGAAGGGCCATTACCGCGAGCTATTCGAGGAGGTGCGGAAGAAGGGCTTCCTGAAAGTGCGCGTGGACGGCGAGGTAAAGGACATCACGCCTAAGATGCAACTGGATCGTTACAAAATCCATGATATCGAGCTGGTGATCGACCGCATGAAGGTTTCCAAAGACCTGCGTACACGGATCAGCCAGAGTGTTCAGCAGGCACTGAAGCTCGGGAAGGACCTCATGTTCGTTGCTTTCGAGGCGGAACATTCCAAAGCATCGCTGGCGAAGTATGGCGAAGCGGCATACAGCCGGCAACTGATGTGCGAGGACACGGGTATCAGCTACGAGGAGCCTTCTCCGAACTCATTTTCATTTAATTCACCCTATGGCGCGTGTCCCACCTGCAAAGGCCTCGGACAGGTGTACACCGTGGATATGGAGGCCATCATCCCGGATGATACGCTCAGCATCAACGAAGGCGCTATTGCCCCGCTGGGGGGTGAACGTGAGGCCTATATATTCAGGCAGGTGCAGCAGCTGGCAAAGAAGCACAAGTTCAGCCTCGATAAGCCCCTGCACAGTCTCCCGGGAAAAGCACTGAACCTGGTGCTGTACGGTAAAGAAGACGGCATCACCGGGGAGGAACTTCAGTATGATGA
The DNA here is from genome assembly GCA_036373835.1 of Flavisolibacter sp. GTDB lineage: Bacteria > Bacteroidota > Bacteroidia > Chitinophagales > Chitinophagaceae > Flavisolibacter. The sequence goes on from DASUVB010000305.1 coordinate 695, forward strand.
CGCGGCGATGGAAACAGAAGTATACGAGGGTGAATTTGAGGGTGTCGTCAACCAGGTAAAGCGGTGGTTTGCCACCAGCACCAGTGAAGCGATCCAGCGCTGGGCAGAGGGCTTCATGCAGCTGACCACGTGCCTTACATGCAACGGCGCGCGGCTGAAAAAAGAAAGCCTCTGGTTCCGCGTGGATAACAAAAGTATCGCGGAACTGAGCCAGATGGACCTTGACCAGCTGCTGGCATGGTTTGGGGGAATTGAAAAGCGCCTTTCCGACAAGCAGAATGTGATCGCCCGGGAAATTGTCAAGGAGATCCGGGAGCGGCTGCAGTTCCTGCTGGATGTCGGGCTTACCTATCTCACCATTGACCGGCCGACACGGACACTCAGCGGGGGCGAATCACAGCGGATCCGGCTGGCGACCCAGATCGGGTCGCAATTGCAGGGCATCACTTACGTACTTGACGAGCCTTCCATCGGCCTGCACCAGCGCGACAATCACCAGCTCATTTCGGCGCTGAAGAACCTTCGTGACATCGGTAATTCCGTGCTGGTGGTAGAACACGACAAGGACATCATGATGGCTGCGGATCACCTGATCGACGTGGGGCCACGTGCAGGTTTCCATGGTGGTCGCATCATGGCACAGGGATCTCCGCAACAGGTGCTGGGGCATGATACGCTTACAGCTCATTTTCTTAAGGGAGAACGAAGCATCGCCGTGCCGGCAGAGCGCAGGAAGGGGAGTGGGAAGACGATCACGCTCAAAAATGCAACAGGTAATAACCTTAAAAATGTTTCTGTAAAGTTTCCCCTCGGGAAATTTATCGTGGTGACAGGCGTCAGCGGAAGCGGCAAGTCAACGCTCATCAACGAAACCTTATATCCACTGCTTTCGCAGCATTGTTATGGGTCGCGCTCCACACCGTTGCCCTATAAAAGTGTCACGGGCCTGGAGCACATTGACAAGGTCATCGAGATCGACCAGTCGCCGATAGGGCGTACACCCCGCAGCAACCCCGCCACCTACTGCGGCTTCTTCACGGAGATCCGCACGCTGTTCGCATCGATACCTGAAGCGAAGATCAGGGGCTACAATGCCGGCAGGTTCTCGTTTAATGTGAAGAGCGGCCGTTGCGACATGTGCGAAGGCAGCGGGCTGCGAACAATTGAAATGAATTTTTTGCCGGATGTGTATGTGCATTGCGAGAAATGCAATGGCCGTCGCTACAACCGCGAGACGCTGGAAATACGGTATAAGGGACGTTCGATCTCGGACGTACTGGATATGACGGTTGAAGAAGCGGTCGAATTTTTTCAGCCGGTTCCTTTTATATACAGGAAGATCAAGGTGCTGCAGGATGTAGGTCTGGGATATATCACACTGGGGCAGTCGGCGGTAACACTGAGCGGGGGAGAAGCGCAGCGGGTGAAGCTCGCCACCGAACTTTCAAAGCGCGACACGGGCAAGACATTTTATATCCTCGACGAGCCTACGACAGGCCTTCACTTCGAGGACATTCATCACCTGCTGGACGTGCTGAACAAGCTGGTGGACCGTGGTAATACGGTTCTGGTGATCGAACACAATATGGATGTGATCAAGGTGGCTGATCATGTGATCGACCTGGGGCCCGAGGGCGGTGCCGGCGGCGGACGGGTCTTATACGAGGGAACGCCCGAAGGACTGGTGGACGTGGCTGCAAGTCACACAGCAGCATTCCTGAAAGAGGAGTTGCAGCTGTCCCGTGAAAATCGCAGGAAGTGATTAAAGGATCCCTGGCAGTTTGGTTGCGACCCCTTGTGAGATGGCTTTAATTTCCCTGCTGAACGGGCTTGCTGAGAAAGCACCCAATAAGGGAGGCAGAAGACGTTAATAAAATTGTTGTTTAGCGTACTATAGGGAACGGATTAGGTTTCATCAACCGGATTTGAATTTTATTAAGCCTTTCTGCCGCTTATTGGATAAGTTTTTATTTGATAATTAATTTGCCTTCTTCAACGCTTTCATTCCTGTCGAAAATCGTGTAGCTGTATGTTCCCTTTGTAGCTACTTCCACCTTCAGTTTTTCGTGGTGCCTCAGGATGCCCTGGTAGACCAGCGTTCCTTCCGCATCAAAAACATAAATGGTTACGTCCTGCTCCCGGTGCGATGTAACAACGATCACAGGTTTTTCTTTTTTCGAATAAAGCGTAAACAGGTTCTTTTTAAGATCTTTTTTCCTGGTTGCTTCCAGGTTGTTTTCTCCCCCCGTCACATTTTCACTGATCACCTTACTATTCTCCTGGGCCTGGGTTACTGACAACATGAAAACCAGAACAGCAGTTAGTAAACTTGGTTTCATATGTATGGATATTTAGTAAAACAGCGGACATCGCATCTGCCTGGCTTCCCTTCCGGAGCTGGCGGAATTCAGCCTCCATCCAAACCTGATGATGGTTGAGAAGAAGGAGTCATTCTCTTTCGGATCTCCACGTTGCGCATCCGCCGGCAGGCGGTTTTGCGTCGGGTTGGAGGGATCAAATCCCTGCCTGTAATACAGCTGGTTGGCCATGGCCGCCTGTTCAGGCGTCAGGTAATTCGCAAACAGGCTGTTATCGATGTACGTGGTGCTCACATCATCGATGTAATCGGTATACGTCTTACGGTGCAGCACTTCAATGCCGACGTAAAGATTTTCCCGGTAGTAATATTTCACACCGAAACCCATGGGGGTTTCAATCTGTGTCAGGCTGTATTCCCTGCGGGTGGGGTATTCCCTCATGCCCTGGCCTTCCAGGCGCAGCGGCTTGAGCTCCACCCAGCGGCTGCTGCCGTCAGGTGCATAATATTTCCCCATCGGGTTGAATTTGAAAGCGCCGATACCAATGATACCATAGGGTCTCAGCTTCCCGTACAGACCATCATATCTTTCGAAAAAAACGGTCGGGTAAAATTCAACGCCGCCATACAATTCCCATACGTTTGACTGGAACTGCAGGTTGCGATCCTTCCTGAACACTTCACTACCACCCTTGTCACGGATGATGCTGTCGTAGCCTTCGAGCTTTCCCTGGTTCATGGCTACACGGAATCCGAGCCATTCAGTTGGATAAATGTTGGCATAAATGCCTTTTGAAAATTTCGTAAGCGGAATGTTCACATCCTTCAGAAAGGTGGTGCCTCTTCCGTAATTTCCTCCGAGGTCCCCGAGGAAAAACATGGGGCCTAAGCCTAATCCGATTTCAAATTTCCCGTTCCCTGTTGTGATGGATTGTGCCGTGACACGGCTCGTTTGAGAGATTAAAATGCAGATGAGTACGAATGTACGTACGCCTGGTACAATTGTTCTCATAGATACTGGTTTTGTTTTAATAAGGTCTGGACAGCGCTAAAGTAAAAACACTCCCTGTGTAATGCAAGCCGGTTGCGGATTATTTAATGAAATCTAGCACAAGTACTTGAAAACTCTTAGTAGAATTACGATACCGGCCTTTCCATGCTGATATGTTCGATCCCGTCTTCGAGATACACGTCACCGACACGCCGGAAACCAAAACCTTCGTAGAAAGATTTCAGGTACAACTGCGCCCCGATCTTTATCGGCACCGGGCCATATAATTGAAAAAGTTTATCAATGCTTTCCTGCATCAATAGCTTCCCGGCTCCCGTTCTTCGTACCGATGGAGCAGTTACCACGCGCCCGATAGAAGCCATTGGATAGGCTACGCCTGCGGGAATGATGCGTGTATAAGCAACAAGCTGCGCGTCACGAAAGCCCATGAGGTGGTGGCTTGGCTGGTCAAGATTATCAGCGTCCTGGAAAACGCATTGCTGTTCCACCACAAAGACTTCATTGCGCAGCCTCAGGATGTCGTACAGCTCGAGAGGTGTCAGCGCATCAAATTTTTTCAGCCGCCATTGGAGATGCATGCGCAAATTTAACGACCGGGAGAAGGAATAACAGGTAAACTTTCGTTACCCGTCTCGTTCACCGACTGCACCGCGAAAAAGTAATTGTCCTTGGAATAGGGCAGGGTGATCGTGGTGTTCGGGGTGAATAACTTTCGCTGCCATACCGGCGACGTGGTTTCGCGCATCAAAATAAAATAGCCGCGCACCGTTCCGCTTGCAGGATGGCGCCAGGAGATCGTGGAGCTGTTCGTCAGGTTCCTGACATCGATCTTTACGTCCTGCGGGACGGAGGATGCCTTCGCCAGGTTCGCCAGCGTAGCCAGGTTGATGGAAGTATTCTTTCGCAGGTACTCGAAATCCATGAACTCCGGGAGGTCGCCATAAATGATACCATCCCGCTGGCGGACGTCCTGGTGCTGGTGGTTGTAATTTTCGTTCATCTCGGTGATGCGAACGGCCGCATAGCCCCGCTGTACAAAAGGTGTATGGTCGCCACCTCGAAGGAACCGGTCGTTCCTGTAGATCATCACCACTTCAATATTATCGACGTAGCGTTCTCCTGTTTCTTTTACGTAGCGTGCGAGCTGGCGTGTCCTCCCGTCATTTTCAAGACCGTAGTTGCGGATGTTCAGCGCTGCGCGGCCCGTATCGGCAACCGAGAACGCCTCGCTGAAAACACGCACGCGCGTGTTGTCAATGATGCCGGTTTCATTGCTGTTGTTGCTGCCCATGATGTCGTTGTTCAGCATGGCATCGATATTCCAGTTGGCCCTTTTCACTTTGTCTGCCATGAACCCTGCACCGAGCAGACCCTGCTCCTCGCCGCTGAATGCCACGAAAACGATCGTTGCCGGGAAGCTCCTCCTGCTCATCACGCGGGCGCATTCGATCACGGCTGCCACGCCGCTGCCGTCATCATTCGCACCCGGCGCATCGGCAACGCGGTTCATAACGTCCGAAACACGGCTGTCCAGGTGACCGCTGATGATGTAGACGCGGTTGTCGTTCGGGTCTGTACCCTTCAGTACCGCAACGGCGTTTCCAACATTTGTCGGCGCATCCACGCGACGGCCGTCCGCCGCAAGGGTGGTTGAATCCAGGTATGCCGTGAGCCTGCCGCCTGAAGCTTCTGCGAATGAAAGGAATTTTTCCACCACCCACTGGCGCGCCGCACCAATACCACGTTTTTTATCCGTTGTGGAGCTGAGCGTATTGCGGGTGCCGAAGCTGACCATCTTATGAATGTAGGAACGCAGGCTGTCGGCAGACACTTCCTTCACCATCTGCTCAATTTCGGGATCACGCTGAATGATGGTCTGTGCGGATGTGCTGAAAGAAAATGCCAGCAGGAAGAGCAGCGGTAGGCGCAGCATAGACTAGTATTTGCGTTAAAATTAATAATGGCCGCTGCATTTGACATAATTTAGTTTGATGCGTTCTCAGTCTCATATCATGCTGCTGGCAGCACTGTTGACCGTTACGGCTGCTGCTGCCCAGAAGGATACCCTTGTCATTACCGGCGTGGGCGATATCATGCTGGGAACGAGCTATCCCTCAGGCCACCTGGCGCCGGGCGATGGCAAAAACCTGCTGAAGCCCATGCGCGCCGTGTTGCGGAACAGCGACATCACGTTTGGGAATTATGAAGGCACGTTGTTCAATGGCACCGGGAAGCCGAAGCAGTGCAAGGACTCCGCGAAATGTTT
>DASUVB010000306.1:0-3336 GCA_036373835.1 Flavisolibacter sp.
AGATGGATCCCCCATCCATACGTCCCGGTGGATGCATTGATCGTAAGGTTGTTGATGCGAATCCAGTCAGCCCCGCTCAATGTAATAGCGGCGCGCTCACCGGTCAATGTGGAATTGTAATTGAGCGTAGCACCATTGCCATTAAAAGTTACGGTATTGGTCGAACTGGTTCCGCCGATAGCCGGAATCGTGAAATGTTCGTTGTATGGTCCATTTGATACATTGAATATAACCGGTCCTGTTATCCCACAACTGATGGCGGCCGCTGCCTCGGTGAATGTCTGGAAGTTTGTGCCGCCGGTTGGCTGCGTTGAATTAATAGTGTAAGTACCACCCGGAAATCCTGGCGTTACATTAACCTGCACAGGAACTGAATATTGCGTATTACCACCACAGGTTACCGCAGCCCGGTACCATAAGGTTGCAGTTGGATTTATTGTAATGGACGTAATGGATTGACTGCTGCCAATATCAGTATAGGTACCCGCCTGTGTGGTTGAGCTTTGCCACTGGTAAGTTTGTCCCAGGCCGGCGCTGTTGCCGGTAAGATTCAGCGTAACGGGTGAACTGAAACATACTGTACTGGCAGAAGCTGTCGCCGTTCCCGGAACAGGAGGTGTCGTACAGGGTGACGCCAGGAGGTCGAAGCCAAAATTCAGGAGCCCTGTTCCCGCTGTTCCTGTGGCAGATGTTACTGCTCCGTACATTCTCAGGTTTCCTCCTGTTGCATCCTGGCGTACACTGAAACCATTTGAGTAGGCCGTCTGCGATATTTCAACGATAAGATTCTGTGATGTTGAATAGCTGAAAGGCGTTTGCAGCTGGATCGGGATCCATCCATCCACCGAGGTACTGGGGATCACCTGCGATGCCGCAAAGTATACTGTAGTGAGGCCAGTTTCAAACGGACCACTGGTAAACTGCGTGAAACTCGCATACCCCATCTTAATAGTGAAGTTGGTGAACGTGGCATTCGTAGAAATCGTACTCGACATGATATACACCGTGGTAATCATTCCCGGCAACGGTGTTGGTGAAAATTTCGAAGGCTCATACACCCACTGAACCTTGTTTGAAGCAGCTGTATTCAGGGGAAAACTGTTGGATGATCCTGTCCCAAATGAAAAATATTGGGGCGTCTGGGCTGTTGCTGTAATGCCTGTATATAAAACATAAACTAAGGTTAAGCAGGCTAACCGCAGGTAGAATTTTAGCATAAGCACAATTTGGATTTGGAAAGCATAGGAAATATAAGTCTTTTTCAGATGTCACCACGCGAATTAGACATGGGCAGATATGAAAAATTCCCGCCATGGGCGGGAATTTCAAAGGATTCCAAAGCTTTACAGTTTAATAAATCTTACCACATCTTGCCTGCCGGCCCCGCTTGCCCCGGCAATGAAATACATGCCGGCTTTGAGGCGGGTGAAGTCAAGTGGGATGTCGTTCGTGCCCGCATTGATCTTACTGTTGAACCGCATCACCACCCTTCCGGCGGCATCTACCACGCTCCAGGAAATATTCATGGCGCGGCGTGCCGAGATCCGCATGACCGTGTTGGATTGCACCGCGTTTGGCATGAGCACAATACCCGTAATGTCGGGGTTAACCGATACTATATTGGTGGGATAGCTGATGCCACCCGGCGAGCTGATCACGAAGGTGCCGAAGGATGAGGTTGAGAACGTTACCTTTCTTTCAGTTGGAACACCTAACGGCGTAATGCCGCCTGCCGGAGACGCGATGGTCCAGATCGCCCCATTGAATGACGCCACTTCTACCGGCGCCGTGTTGACGAACGAACTGTTACCGTGTGCATCAGCATACTGCAGCGTCACCTGGACATTGCTGACCGCCGTACTTGGACTGATATGCCATGTGCGGTTCACCGCGCGGTTGTTATTGGCGATCGAGGGCGTTATGGCAGCTTCCACCCGTACAGCGTAGTCGCGGTTCTGTCCATTGACGATGGTTACGGGGTTAAATGAGGCTGCATCTGTTCCAACAGGGATCACCACAGGCCCTGCGCCAACCACGCGTGATATGGCGGAGCCGGTGCCATTGGTGATGATGTGGCTCGACAGCGAACCGTTAATCGAGCCTGTGTAAGAGATATTGTTAGCACCAAGCGTAATGTTCCCGTTTTGCATGATCAGTGTACCGGTGTTCATATTCCCGGTGAGCGTAATACCGCCTGTGCCATTGACAACGACCGTACCTGTGCTGATAGCTGATACGGTCTGGTTGGTCAGCCCCTTGAAGAAAATGAAGGCATTGTCCGCACTCACTGTTCCGCTATTCGTGAAATTGCCATAGATCGCGAATACACCCGTTGGTGTCACGGTAAGCGTAGCGCCGTTATTGATGGTAATATTCCGAACATCCGCAAGGCCATTGATCACCGGGGCAAATGGTGTACCTGACGGGATCACAACATCGGTAGTTGAACTTGGAACACCGCCACACCAGTTTACAGGATTATTCCAGTCTGAATTGAATACTCCCAACCAGGCGTTAGACGGAGACACGGAAAGTGACGCTATGCTCGAAGTCACCGATCCGCACAGTCCTGTGATCACAACAGAATAGTTCCCGTTATTGGCAGGGCTTGAATTGTTGATCACGAATGAACTATTCGTAGCGCCCGTTATGTTGTTGCCATTCAGTTGCCACTGGTAGGTGAGATTAGCACCGGTCGCATCAACGCTGAAGGTCACATTCGCACCTGCGCATACTGCCTGTGATTGCGGCTGCGTGTTGATGGAGGTAACAGCATTTACAGTTGCAACAACAGGAACCCGTACGCTTTCGCAGGCTTCGGTAACATTGAGCCAGAAGAAAGGACCATACAGGTTTGTCACAGTACCTCCTGTCGATGATGTTGAGGCACCTACTATGGAGAGATTGCCACAGGTCATCGGGTAGGAACAGGTGAAGCTGGGGATATAATGCGCCGGGCCCTGGATATTGATCAACTGGTAGTTACCTGCGTTAGGAATAGCCCAGTTGAATGTCAGTTGCATCGGCTGGCCGACGTTTGCCGCTGTCACGTTAAAGCTGGCCAGTTGCAGGTCAGTACCGGAACCGGCTGTACGCAATGCGATGACAAAATTGCCCGCGGTTGTGGGTATCGCCCATGCAGAATTTAACGTAACAGGACCGATGGTGTTAAACCGCACCGAATAATTAGCAGCCGTTGCCGCCGAGATAGTGCCACAACTTGATCCCGATGGTGGCGGTCCTACCACGCAGCTGGCGGCAGCCGAAGCTGCAGCAACATAATACGTCGTTGTGCTGCTGATGGTTGGCGTGGTAAAAGTGTTGCCTGAAGCCAGC
>DASUVB010000307.1:0-2638 GCA_036373835.1 Flavisolibacter sp.
ATGAAAAATGGAAAATGGAAAATGTAAAAATCTTTGCCTGCAGGATTTCCTGGACCTGGGTTTTAACATTTGACCCTGCAGTTTGAACTATTCGTGTGACCCTTGTCACACGCGGACAGTAACATGGCGTTTAGTTTTGCATGACAAATTGTAGTTTCAATACAGAATCTGAACGGCCAACGTGCAGGTCAGTTGTGAACTACACATATTACATCACCTTAAATGAAACCAATGCATATTTATCAGTGGGAAGACAAGCACCTGGCACACTTCAGCTATGCCATCCTGGACGAATCCACAAAGCAAATTATCCTGGTTGACCCTGCGCGCAACCCACAACCCTACCTCGACTACGCACAGCGCCACGGCGCGACCATCAAAGGCATTATTGAAACCCACCCGCATGCAGACTTCACCAGCAGCCACCTGGAATTGCATGAGAAAACGGGGGCTACGATCTATGTGAGCAGCCTGGTAGGCGCGTCATACCCGCACGAAGCGTTCGATGAAGGACAGCAGCTCACGCTGGGCAATATTACATTGTCAGCCCTACACACACCCGGCCATTCGCCCGACAGCATCTGCATCGTGGCGGAGCACGATGGAAAGAAACACGCAGTATTTACGGGCGATACGCTCTTTATCGGCGACTGCGGCCGTCCCGACCTGCGCGAGGGCGCCGGGAACATCAGGATCACGCGGCAAGACCTGGCAAAGCAGATGTATCACTCGCTGCGCGACAAGCTCATGCCGCTTCCGGACGAGGTGATCGTTTACCCGGCACATGGCGCGGGCACGCTGTGCGGCAAGGCATTGAGCAAGGCACATTCCAGCACCATAGGCGCCGAGAAAATGACAAACTGGTCATTGCAGGATATGACGGAGGAAGAATTTACCGCTTCCCTCCTCGCCGACCAGCCCTTTATCCCGGCCTACTTCCCTTATGACGTGGAACTGAACCGTAAAGGTGCGCCGGCGTATCAAAGCAGCATCAGCAACGTGCGCATTTCAAAGCCGGTGCGGAAGCAGGACGACGTGGCCGGCCTGCAAAAGGAATTATACATTGTTGACGCGCGCGACGAAAAAGAATACAAGAAGCATCACCTGCCGTATTCGATCAACCTGATGAAGGGTGCAAAGTTCGAGACGTGGCTCGGCAGCATCATACGGCCACACGAAAAATTTTACCTCGCCGGTTCTTCGGAGGAGCAACTGCACCATCTCATCGAGCGCGCTGCAGCCATCGGCTACGAACCTTTTATTGAAGCTGCCTTTGTGCTGGAATATGGCCAGGAGAAATTTGAAAAACTGGACGTATCCCAATTCCGAGAGCACCCCGAACAATATACCATTGTCGATGTGCGCAATCCATCCGAAACATCGCAGGGCTTATTGTTCGATAACGCGATCACCATCCCGCTCGCTGACCTGAGGGGCCGCGTGAACGAGATCCCTACCGACAAACCGGTCGTGGTACATTGCGCGGCGGGCTACCGCAGTGCCGCCGGCAGCTCTTTGATCCGGTCAGGATTGCCCGGGGCTACGGTTTACGATCTCGGTGAAGCCGTGAAGGAATTTGAGAAGGTGTCGTCGTGAGTGAGGATTACGGGTTGAACGATGGTTGAACGATGGTTGAACGGTAGTTGAACAATAGTTGAACGATGGTTGAACGATAGTTGAACGGTGGGGTAAGAGAACTGGTTAATGCTAAATTCTAAATTCTAAATTTTAGATTTTAAATTTTAGATGAGCAGTGTAGAAGAAGTAAGGACCTCCTACCAGGTGTTGAATGTTGAATTTTGAATGTTGAATTATTGCATTCGGTACGGGAAGGAGATTCCGAATTATAGGAGGGCAACCTTTGCGCTTCTTTGCGTTCTTAGCGTCCTTTCGTTACTTCAGTGACTTTTATTAATGCCGGGTGTTGAATATACCACCGGGGTTCACGCAGAAGTCTCACATTTATTTGAACACCTTCCGTCAAACTGGATACGTAAACTCCATTTTCAAATTCTCAAATTCTCAAATTTTCAAATTAGCAAGTGATGACACATCTATTTACGATCGCCCTGGCTGTCCTAACGCACACCACGGCGATGGCACAGGATACGCTATTTGTTTACGGTCCCGGCGGACCACAGGCACCCATGGAAGAATGTGCGCGGATATTTGCCAGGAAACATTCGATACCGGTTGTTGTCACTGCCGGCCCGGAAGCACGCTGGATCGTTGATGCCCAAAAAAAGGCCGACGTGGTTTTTGGAGGGGCGGAATATATGCTCACGCAGTTCTCGATGCAGCACCCGGGGCTGATCGACAGCACCACCCGCAGAAGTCTTTACAAGCGGGCCGCTGGCATCCTGGTGCGTCCGGGCAACCCGAAGAAAATAACCGGTCTTGCCGATCTTGCCAGGCCCGGCATCAGGCTTTTGGATGTAAATGGCGCCGGACAGCTCGGCATGTGGGAAGACCTCGCAGGCAGGAAGAATCTCATTGCACCGATCCGGAAGAATATCATTCGCTCATTTGTAAATACTGCGCAAGCCATAGAAGCCTGGAAACTGGATTCAACATATGATGCATGGATCATCTATGCTTCGTGGCATTATCGCTTGAAAGATATTACCTCGCTCGTAAG
>DASUVB010000308.1:0-3486 GCA_036373835.1 Flavisolibacter sp.
GTACCGCAAAATCCAGCCATGCACGCTCGTCACCAACATCGTTGTAACGGTCAGCGATGTTCATGCCGCCGACCAGGCCGTATTGCGCATCCACCACCACGATCTTATGGTGCAGGCGCCGCCCGAAATAAAAACGGGTGCTGCGCAGAAGGGGCTCGAAAAACCTGAAATGGATGCCTGCTTTCTGCCAGCTGCTGATGACGACCCGCGAGAGCGACTGGGATGCATAACCATCGGCCAGCACAAACACGGAAACACCACGTTTCGCGGCTTCGATCAGGGCATTGCCCACACGGATACCGGTAGCATCGTCATCAAATATGTAAACCTGCAGGTAAATGGTGTATTGAGCCTTTGCGATCAGCTCCTCAAGTGCGTCGAAATATTCAGAACCGCCCCTCAGCAGGCGAACGCGGTTGTGATTCATATAACCTTTGTACGGTTTGCTGCGGACGGACATCCTGCAAATCTACAACCCCGGCGGTTTCCGCTGACAGGTGTCAGTAGTTTCGGTGACCTGCCTCATTCAGCATCTCGCTCCGACACGCTACTTTGCAGAAAACGATACCATGGGACCACAACTGACGGGATTCACGGGCGGCAGTGGCTTCCTATACTGGCTGATCACCCTTGTTCTTCTGGCAGCAGGCTTCAGGTATGGAGGCCCCATCGTGCGCCTTGCACTTGACCGCCTGTACGAATTGCTGGTCCTGAAAAATTCAGCATTATGAAAATTGAGATAACACATGATACCAGGATCTGCGATATCCAGGACGCATTTCGCCTTGACTATCCCTTCCTGAAACTGGAATTTTTCCCGGAAAGACACAAATGGGGTGAGCATACGCAGGGGAAGTATCTGGATCATTCCCTGTACGTATACCAGGTTACGGGATCCATTAAAGATGTTACGATCACGCTGCTGCCCTGGTTGCGCACGGGCGTTGTTGAACAGATGTTCCAGGATAAGCTGGGAATGCCCGTACAGGTTTTCAGGAGACAGGGTGAACGGTGGATAGAAACAGCGGGTACGGACGAACTTTCCCTGTTCGAGCAGAACGAAACGGGCCGTAAAAGCCTGTCGGGGTGGAACGAGGTATTGTGGGTGGAACGCGCAAAATTCATGGCCTGACACATACGGCAGCAGAATGTCGGGAAAAGTGGTAATGATCATGCTGTACCTTTCGCTCCTGGTACTCCTCTTAACGACTGGATTCGCTGCCCGCGGGCAGCACAGTATCCGGGAAGGCCTGGAAAAATTCAGGAAGCAGGAGGCGTATGCTTCACTTGCCGCCCTGTACGGTCACTCAGGTCATTCCTATATCTGGTTCCGGGATGCAAATCACCGTAGTGAATTCCTCGAAGTTCTGTCGTATGCTGAAGCGTGGGCATTGGATCCACGGCAATACAACATCGCTGCACTGCAGGAACTGCAGGCAAGACCGCTCCGAGAAAGTGTGGACTCCATTAACGCAGAGCTGGCATTTTCTATCTCCGCATTGCGCTTTTTCTCGGCACTGCATGCTGGCAATACCACCCCGGGTTTCAGGTATGACGGGTTGAAATATGCACCATCGGTAAAAAATATTCCCTTGTGGTTGTTCCATTACCAGCTGGAAGGCGGTATGAAGCAGCTGGCTGCCGTGGTTCAGCCGCGGAGCGCGATATACCGGGATATGATGAACCGTATGGCGCACTTTCACCGGGTTAGCAGTGATGTGAATTTCAACGAGGTCAAAGTAGTATCGGGCAAGGTCACTGCTGCCAACCGGCCACTGATGGTGAAGCTGTACCAGCTGGGCATTGCAGCGGCAGTGGAATCATCAATCACGGACAAAGAGGTGGCGGCGCTGTTGCGAAAAGCACAGCGCATGCTGGATGTACTTGCCGACGGGACGCTGCGGTCCATATCACTGGCTGCACTGAACAAGCCCCTGGCATATCGCCGGCAGCAATTGTCAATTGCCATTAACCACCTGCGGTGGATGGAACAGGCCAAAGAACAATACGTTGCCATTGTGAACATCCCGGCCGCACAATTGTACATCTATAAGCAGCAGCAACAGGTGTTTGAATCGCGTATGGTCGTTGGAAAAAAATCGACACCCACGCCTGTTCTCGCCAGCACCATTCGCGAAGTGGTCCTGTATCCCTATTGGATGGTACCGCACAGTATCGCTACGCGGGAATTGCTGCCTGCGATCAGGCGCAACATCAGGTACCTGGCTTCCAATAATTATACAGTGCTTAATAGCGCCGGTCGTATTGTGAATCCATACTCGATCGACTGGCACGCGCTGGGACCATCCTACTTTCCTTACACGATACGGCAGGGCACGGGCTGCGATAACGCCCTCGGGATTGTGAAGTTCAATTTCACCAACCCGTTCAATGTGTACCTGCACGACACACCGTCCAAAGGCCTGTTTGCACTGAACAAGCGCTATTTCAGCCACGGTTGCATGCGGGTGGAGAAGGCTGTGGATCTCGGCAGGATGCTTCTCGGTATTAACCGGATCGCCATTGACACCCTGGAGGAAAAAGGCTGCCAGGATTACCAGAAGCCGGTAGCCCTGCGCCCGCAACAGCAACTACCGGTGATGGTGATCTACAGCACCGCGTGGTACACTGCAACGGGTGACATTGTTTTTTACGATGACATTTATGGCCGGATGACAAAAAGGCCCCGCTGATACGGGGCCTTTATTTATTCAAACTGCTGGTGGAAATCCGAGACCCTGTTTTGAAGCGAATGCAGGGTATGCGCGTCGCCCTGATCCGACTCCAGGCGTTTCAGATCCTGCAGGAACGGCTCCAGCCATGCATGCAGGGCATCATGGTCAGGACCTTTCATCCGGCAGTCCTTCAACAACTGGTCCGTTTCCTTCCGCAGATCAGCCGCAAGGGCGGGGGAGTGGTCTGCGCCGAGGATCTTTTCGATCGCCGCTATGTGCTGCCGGGTTGGATCGTCCAGCTTCCATTTCGTACCCGCCGATTTCACAACAGCGTCACCATCATGCGCGTGCTCGCCGGAAACCGAAACGTTGCCTCCACCACAGGAAGCCAGGAAAATCAATGCAAAAACTATTTTGTACATAAAATGTGTTTTTAATATTTAATCATCATCATCCTCTTTTTCTTCACCATCGTTCCCGGCAGCCTCATTTTCAGCTTCAGCTTCGGCTGATGCAAGAAAGCCGCTGCTGATCTCTGTATGGCGGATCTGCCCGCCAAGATGCGCGGTTTCAGCCATCAGGATGCCTGTGATCGCCACCAGCACCGTAGTTGCCGCTTTCACGGGGCGCGCCAGTTGCCTGCCTGCTGTGAAAAGGCCACCGATCGCGGCAACAGCTGCAATGATGACGGAAGCCATGGCCAGCTTGGCGATGGATTCATGTTTTTCGATGATGTTCTCTGAAACACCGGGGAGGTTTTCGGCAACCTCCTCAGCGCCTTCGCCGGAAAAAAATACCGGTAGCGCGGCAA